>CANHJG010000003.1 GCA_947461205.1 Opitutia bacterium | reverse complement strand
TGGAGCCGAGCATCGGAATTGAACCGATGACCCACGCTTTACGAAAGCGTTGCTCTACCAACTGAGCTAGCTCGGCAACTGACAGAGGAGCGGAAGAAACTCGCCGCCCCGGCAAGCGCAAGCTTCATTTTCCTTTCCCTCGCCGTGCCACCACTCGCCACCGACCTCTTCGACTACTCATTGCCCCCTCAGCTCGTCGCGCAGACCCCCGCTGCGCGACGCGACCAATCGCGACTGCTCGTCGTCGACCGGTCGACGCATTCGGTCGCCCACCACACATTTGCCGAGCTGCCGCAGTTTTTGCGCGCTGGGGACACGCTCTTCCGCAACAACGCCGCCGTCCTGCCCGCCCGCCTGCACGCCCGCCGCCCCACCGGCGGTCAGGTCGAGTGCTTTTTACTCCGCCCGGTCGACGGCGAACGCCTGTGGCGCTGTTTGATCAAACCCGGGAAAAAACTCCCGGTCGGCGCGACGTTCGCTCAGGCCGATGGCGCCTTTGCCGGGGAAATCGTGTCCAAGAATGACGATGGCTCCGCCGTCGTACGCCTGACTACGCCGAACGACGAAGCCATCACCGCCGTCGCCAACCGGCTCGGCGACGTGCCCCTGCCGCCCTATATCACCCGCGCCGACAATTCGCAGCGGGCCGAGGACCTCGCCCGCTACCAGACCGTCTACGCCGACCGGGCCCGCCAGGTCGCCGTGGCCGCGCCGACCGCGGGACTGCATTTTACCCCCGAGCTGTTCGCGGCCCTCGCGGCGCAGGGCGTGTGCACGGCGGAAATTACGCTCCATGTCGGCCTCGGCACCTTCAAACCGATCACGACCGAAACCGTCGAAGCGCATGCCATTCACCGGGAGTGCTACGAGCTTCCCGCCGCGACGCAGCGCGCGCTCTTTCCGCCCCTGGCCGGCCGTCGTATCGCCATTGGCACGACCAGCGTCCGCAGCATCGAACATTTTTTATCCGGCCACACCGCTCCCCGCGGGGCCGACCTGCCCCACCTCGCCGAGGCCGACACGTTCATCTACCCGCCGCGGACCTTCCGGGGCGTCGATGCACTGCTCACCAATTTTCACCAGCCGCGCTCCACCCTGCTCTGCCTCGTCGCCGCGTTTCTCGCCCCCGGTTCGACCGACGGCATTGCCTGGCTACGCGAAATCTATGCCGACGCCATCGCCCGGGAATACCGCTTTTTCAGCTACGGCGACGCGATGCTGATTCGGTGAGTTCGATCCTCGGACCCCCGGCCGACTTGCATCGGGTAAAAAATTGGCTATCGCCCCACTTATGCGCAGATCCCTGCTCCGCCCCCTCCTCGCTTCCGCCGGGCTGATCACGCTCGTCGGCTCGCTGGGCTATTGGCTGGCCTCCGGCGCGCACCGCGGCTGGAGCCAGCATCGGGTGCCGGTCGGGCAAATCGATGAAGTGACAGGCGTGGCCTTCACGACCTATGAAGACCGCTTCGTTCCCGGCATCGAAATCGTCACCACCGGGGTCGCGCTCGGCGCCGGATTGATGGCCGTCAGTTTTGCTTTTCCCTCACCGCAATCAGTCCCCGCCAAATCATGAAAACATCCCTCCTGACCCTCGCCGCTTCTCTCGGCCTCGCCGGCTCCCTTGCCGCGGCGCCCATCACTTTCGATTTCAAAGACCCGAAAGGCGTGAATGCCATTCAGTTCTCCCTCGACTCCGTGCTCGAGCCGATCGCCGGAACCGCCTCGGGCATTACCGGCAAATTGACCTTTGATCCGGCCAACCCCGCTGCCACCACCGGGAAAATCAGCGTCGCGACCACGTCACTGGTCGTGCCCAACGCGTTGATGAACGAGCACCTCCTCGGCGACGCCTGGCTCAACGCTCCCGCCCACCCCGCAATCACCTTCGAACTCACCCGGCTCGAGGGAGCCAAGACGGCCAACAACGTGACCGCTGCCACCGCCACCGGAAAGTTCACCCTCAAGGGCGTCACCAAAGAAATCACCGTCCCAGTCACGATCACCTACCTCGCTGATGCGTTCGGCAAGCGGATCAACAAACCCGAAGTCAAAGGTGACCTGATCGTCCTCCGCGGTGCGTTCAGCGTCATCCGTGGCGACTACGGCATCCAGCCCGGCAAGAACGAGGACAAGGTGAATACCGAAATCAAACTCTCGCTGGCGGTCGTCGGCAGCGCCCCGCGAGGCTGATCCCCTCCCCACTTCCCGTATCCCACCGACCCGGACGGCCCCCGCCAAAGGCCGTCCTTTCTTTTTGCCCGCGCCCCGACCACACTCGCTGCCTCCATGACCGACGACGACCTGCAGACCCTGATCGAAGATGCCACCGCCGATTTCGCCCTCGGTGAAACCGACTCCGCGATCGCGAAGCTGACGCGCGCGACCGCCGCCGCGCCGCAGTCGTTCGCAGCCTGGCACGCGCTGGCCGAAGTCAACTTCTCCCTCCGCCGACTCGACGCCGCCCTCGCCGCCGGCGAACGCGGCCACGCGCTGCGTCCCGCCGATCTTTTTATCAACACCACACTCTCCCGGATCTGGATGGAGCGCGGCGACAAGGCCCGCGCCGAGCACTTTGGCGCCCAGGCGAAAATCGCCGACTGGAAGGAGCAACTCAAGAATCCGCCGGCCCCCGATGCCGGCGGCTTGCGCTGAGGCCCGTTGACACCGCTCCCGGCCAGCCCGTAACTTCCGCGCCTTATGGAAACCCCGGCCTACGTGTTGGAGTTCGAAAAGCCGCTTCGTGAACTGACGAAGCAGCTCGACGAACTGCGTCAGCAGTCGATCGAGACCCACATCGATCTTGCGAAGGAAATCCGCGACATTGAGGGCAAGATCGAGGCGACGCACCGCGACATTTATTCGAACCTGTCGCCGTGGCAAAAGGTCCAGATTGCCCGCCACCCCAAGCGCCCCTACGCCCTCGATTACGTCCATGCGATCTGCGAAGGCTTCCAGGAGCTGCACGGCGACCGCCAATTCAAAGATGACCAGGCGCTGATCGGCGGCACGGCATTTTTCAACGGCGACGCCGTCATGATCATCGCCCAGCAAAAAGGCCGAGACCCCAAAGAACGCATTGCGCGCAACTTCGGCATGGCCCAGCCCGAGGGCTATCGGAAGGCGCTCCGTCTCATGAAAATGGCGGAGAAATTCAATCTGCCGGTGTTCACCTTTATCGACACTCCCGGTGCGTTCCCCGGCATCGAATCCGAAGCGCGCCACGTCTCCGAGGCGATCGCCGTCAATCTCCGCGAAATGGCCATGCTCCGCACCCCGACGATCTCCGTCGTCGTCGGCGAGGGCGGTTCCGGCGGCGCCCTCGGCATCGGCGTCACCGACCGCGTGCTCATTTTTGAAAATAGCTACTATTCGGTGATCTCGCCTGAGGGTTGCGCGGCGATTCTGTGGAAAGACGGAGCCAAGGCCCCGCTCGCCGCCGAAGCACTTAAGGTCACCGCCGACAGCCTGGAAAAACTCGGCGTCGTCGACGAAGTCGTCGCCGAGCCGGCCGGCGGTGCGCACAACGACCCCGCCCAGGCCGCCGCCGTCTTGAAGTATTCGCTGCACAAGCACCTGAACGATCTCCGCGCGCTCGATCCGGAGAAGCTCCTCGACACGCGCTACGAACGCTACCGCCACCTCGGCGTCTTCGAAGAGGCCGGTGTCGTGCGCAGCTGAGTGGAGCCGGGCGGTGCGGCCCGCCCGTCGACCGCCCGCGCCCCCGGTGCGGAAACCATCGTCCCGCTACCGCCGCACCGTCAGGAGTTCGATCTTCTCCGCCCGCGCCATCGATGGGCTGATCGCAATCACGGCACCCGAGATCCGCACATCCTCCGTCGCAACGTCGAATCGGCGCGGCATTCCGTCCAGAAATTTCGCGACCACCGGCGCCACCTCGCGGCCGAGCACGCCCGCGTAGGGCCCGGTCATCCCCACGTCGCACATGAAGGCCGTGCCCTTCGGGAGCACGCACGCGTCCGCCGTCGGCACATGCGTGTGCGTGCCAAGCACCGCCGTCACGCGGCCGTCCAGATGCCACCCGAGCGCAATTTTCTCCGACGTCGCCTCGGCGTGGATCTCGACAATAATCGCGTCCGCCTGCCCCTTGAGCTGCCCGATCATGCGGTCGGCACAGAGAAACGGACAGTCGGCCTTCAGGCCCATGAACGTCCGTCCCAGCACCGTGAATACCGCCACGCGAAACCCGCGTTTTTCGATGATCAGGTGGTCCCAGCCGGGATTCGACTTCGGCAAGTTCGCCGGCCGGCACACGTGTTCGATCTGGCCGATTTCGTTTTCCCAGCCCCGCTGGTCCCACACGTGGTCGCCCAGCGTGATCGCATCGACCCCGCAACCGAGAATGGACTTCGCGAGGGCGCCCGTGATGCCCGCCCCGGCGGCCGCGTTTTCGCCGTTGGCGATCACAAAATCCAAGCCGTGCTCCGTGCGCAGGCGCGGCAGTTTTTCGGCCAAAATATCCCGGCCCGGCCGGCCCACGATGTCGCCGATGAATAGCAGTTTTAACACAAACGACACCCTGTAACCGTCGCGGGCGAGCGCCAGCCAAAATCCCGTCCATCCCTAGGCTTGCCTCCCGCCCCACCCGTCCTTTTTGATACGGACTCTTTATCCAGAGCCCATCGCCATGAAAAAAGACACCACCTCCCCCGCTGCGTTTCCCCAGGCCGAGATCGGCCGCGAAATGAAGGGCTCCGACTGCGTCGTCGAGTGCCTCATCCGCGAGGGCGTCGATGTCATTTTCGCCTATCCCGGCGGCGCCTCGCAGGAACTCCACCAGTCGCTCGCCCGCACCGACAAGATCCGCACGATCCTCCCGCGCCATGAACAGGGCGGCTCGTTCGCCGCGGAGGGCTATGCCCGCGCCACCGGCAAAGTCGGCGTCTGCATGGCCACCAGCGGTCCCGGCGCCACCAATCTCGTCTCGGCCATCGCCGACGCGTTCATGGACTCCATCCCGCTCGTCGCGATCACCGGTCAGGTGTTCTCGAAATACATCGGCAAGATGGCGTTCCAGGAAACCGACTTCTACGGCATGACCCTGCCGATCGTGAAGCACTCCTACCTCGTCATGGACGCAAAGGACCTGCCGCGGATCTTCAAAGAGGCCTTCTACCTCGCCCGCAGCGGCCGCCCCGGCCCCGTGGTCATCGACATCCCGAAGGATATCCAGCAGGCCAAATTCCAACCGGTGTATCCGGCCACCGTCGAGTTCCGCAGCACCTACGCGACCGCGACGTTCACCGCCCCGGACGAACAACTGAAGCAGGTGCTCGCGCTCATCGCCGAGGCGAAACGCCCCGTGCTTTACGCCGGCGGCGGCATCGTTTCCGCCGAGGCGCACACCGACCTCAAGGCCTTCGCCGAGAAAACCAACGTCCCCGTCGCCACCACCCTCATGGGCATCGGCGGCTTCCCCGAGACGCACCCGCTCTCGATGCAATGGTTCGGCATGCACGGTTCCGCCTACGGCAACTGGGCCGTAGACCAGTGCGACCTCCTCCTCTGCTTCGGCGCCCGCTTCGACGACCGCATCACCGGCGACACGAACAAATTCGCCACCCACGCGAAGATTGTGCACATCGACATCGACGCCTCCGAGCACAACAAGAACAAGCGCGTCCTCCTGCCGATCGTCAGCGACATCAAGCCCGCGCTCGTGCGCCTGAACGAACTCGCCCTCGCCCACAAATTCACCCCGCCCGACACGGCCGCGTGGCACGCCCAGATCGCGACGTGGAAGAAGGAAACCCCGTTCCGCTACGACGAGAGCAAACACATCGTCCCGCAGGAAGCCGTCGCCGCCCTTTACGAACTCACCCAGGGCGACGCGATCATCGTCACCGGCGTCGGCCAGCACCAGATGTGGGCCGCGCAGTTCTACCGCTTCGACGAGCCCCGCCGCTACATCAGCTCGCTCGGCCTCGGCGCGATGGGCTTCGGCTATCCCGCCGCGATGGGCGCCAAGGTCGCCTGCCCCGACAAGCAGGTCATCGACATCGATGGCGACGGCTCGTTCATGATGAACATCCAGGAGCTCGCCACCGCGCACATCGAGAAAATCGCGGCGAAGGCGATGATCCTGAACAACCAGCACCTCGGCATGGTCGTCCAATGGGAAGACCGCTTCTACGGCAGCGTGCGCGGCAACACCATCCTCGGAGACGAGACCAACGTCGGCAGCCCCGACAATCTCGGCGGCCTCTATCCGGACTTCGTGAAAGTCGCGGAAGGCTTCGGCGTCAAAGGGCGCCGCGTCCACAAGAAGAGCGAACTCAGGGCTGCGATTCAGGAGATGCTCGACCACGACGGTCCGTTCGTCCTCGACGTGATCGTCCCCTACACCGAACACGTGCTGCCGATGATCCCCGCCGGCAAGACGGTGAAGGACATGATCCTGAAATAGGGCGCGATCTCTGACCTGCCCGCCGATTGCCGGCGGGCGCCCCGCGCCACTCCGGCAAGCCCGGACATCCTCCGGGCTTTTTTCTGGCCGGCCGCGCCAGCATCGACGCCGCGCCCCAGCTCATACCAACAGCCTGTGGTTTTTTGACTGTAGGCCCGGCCGGTGGCCGGGTTGCCCACCCACCGGGCGGGCCGAAAAAGGCAACAGTCTGAAACAGACGGGCTGTTGGTCTCAGGCCCGCCGGCGCGGGCCGTTGGACCCTCTTCGTCAAGGCCTGCACGTATCGCTAAATTATGTACATCCAGCGGGAGAAACGCTTCATCGCGCTCGTCGGTGAGGCCGCGGAGAAAACGATCCTGACCTGCGATGTCTGCAACGACTATCCCGCTCCCGACGGGAAATCGCTCGCCCCCTTCCGCACGCCCAGCGTGAGCCTCGACGCCGACGACTTCACGCTGGAGAATCTCACCCTCGCCAACCCCGCCGGCCCGCCGCAAGGCCAGGCCCTCGTGATCCGCGTCGACGGCGACCGCGCCATTTTCCGCCGCTGCCGTTTGCTCGGCGATCAGGACACGCTCCTCGTCAACCGCGGCCGGCACTCCTTCGAGGACTGTTCTATCGCCGGATCGACCGATTTCATTTTCGGCGGGGCCACCGCCTACTTCAACCGCTGCACGATCCACGCCCTTCTGAGCGGCTATCTCCCGGTCGCCTCGACCCCGGACTTCGCGCCCCACGGCTCCGTCTTCTCGCACTGCAACATCACCGGCGAATCCCCCGAGGCAAAAACCTCCCTCGGCCGCCCGCGGCGCGACGACGCGCAGACCGTATTTCTCTTCACCGAAATGTCCGGCAACGAGTGCCCCGAAGGCTGGGACCATTGGAAGCAGCCCTCCGCCGAAAAAGTCTCCCGCTACGCCGAGTTCGGCAGCACCGGTCCCGGGGCGAATCCCGCCGCCCGCGTGACCTAGGTCAAGCCGATCACCGAGTCTCAATCCGTCGCCCTCACCCCGCGAAAAGTTCTCGGCGGTGCCGACGGCTAGGACCCGCCCCATCGATCGCTCACGTCACGGCTCGGAATCGCCCGAGCCCCGCTCGTCCGGGCGAGAAAGTGACCGTTGGCCTCGCCCCCCGGCATCCGCCCGTCGGGCCGGGCGAACCGCTGGCCACCCGCCAGGACCACCGACACCGCGTCGCCAACGCGAGTATCACGCCGCATAGCCCCGTGCGCGGCGCACGGGCCCGCACCGCGTTAAGCCCCACCCCAAATACCGCGCTCCGCTGCACCCATCCGCGCCGGTCCTGCCACCCGCGCCAGCGCACGGGCGCGACCCCAAACCCAGGGGCCACCGCCTACCCGAGCGACGGGCTCAGACGCCGGCCGGCCGGATTCAGCCGCCCCACGGTGCGCGCCGGCCCAAACTCACGAGATGCGCCCACCGGAGCCCGATTGCGCCCCCCCACCGGCGGCGCGGGGCGGATGAGAGAGACTGGTGCCGATGCCGGAAGCTGCGCGCAGCCTCCCGCCGCAAACCGACGCTCCAACCGGTGCGGGCCCGCACCCGAAAAAAAGCGCCCTCCCGCAAGGGAAGGCGCTGGGCAACACTCAACCGGATGCGACCGAAAACGCGATCAGGTGGTTGGCACCGACTGGATCGTCTTGAGAATCCGCCCGGCGACCAGATACGGATCGGCGGCAGAATTCGGGCGACGGTCCTCCAGGTAACCCTTATAGCCGGCGTTGACGAAGCTGTGCGGCATGCGGACGGAGGCACCGCGATCGGCGAGGCCGTAGCTGAATTTGTCGATCGACTGCGTCTCGTGGAGACCGGTGAGACGGAGGTGGTTTTCCGGACCGTAGACCGCGATGTGCTCGTTGCAGTTCGCGCTGAAGGCGGCCATGAGTTTCTCGAAGTAAGCCTTGCCGCCGACTTCGCGCATGAAGGTGGTCGAGAAGTTCGAGTGCATGCCGGAGCCGTTCCAATCGAGCGCCTGGTTGAACGGCCCGAGGATGGGCTTGCAGCGCCATTCGATGTCGATCCCGTAGGTCTCGGCGAGACGCACGAGGATGTAGCGGGCGACCCACATCTGGTCGGCGGCGCTCTTGGAGCCCTTGCCGAAGATCTGGAATTCCCACTGGCCCTTGGCGACCTCGGCGTTGATGCCCTCGAGGTTAATGCCGGCATCGAGACAGATATCGATGTGCTTCTCGACGATCTCGCGGGCCACGGAGCCGACGTTCTTGTAGCCGACGCCGGTGTAATACGGACCTTGCGGGGCCGGATAGCCGTCCTTCGGGAAACCAAGGGGCGCGCCGTCCTTGTAGAAGAAATACTCCTGCTCGAAACCGAACCAGGTGCCCGCATCGTCCGGAATGGTGGCGCGGGAATTAGACGGGCTCGGCACGCCGGTGTGCTGGTAGCACTCGCACATCACCAGCACGCCGTGCTTGCGGGTGCTGTCCGGATACACCGCCACAGGTTTCAGCACGATGTCCGAGCTCTTGCCTTCCGCCTGCTGGGTCGAACTGCCATCGAAACCCCAGTTGGGCAGTTCTTCGAGCTTAGGGAAGGAGGCGAACTCCTTGATTTGCGTCTTGCTGCGCAGGTTGGCGAGGGGCGTGTAGCCGTCGAGCCAGATGTATTCCAATTTGTATTTGGCCATAGGAGGTGGATGCGGACCGGATGACTGAGGTTTTGTGGAGGGAGCGACGAACGTCCGGCCCAAAACAGGGACGAACACTCAGGTTCGAAATCAGCACCTTATATGCCAGAGGCAATCAGAAGTTTCATTCATGACATTTTTTCGATCCAGCAACGGCATTCGTGCTGGATTTCCGACAACGCCGCGCTTGCCAGCGACCGCTCCCCCGCGAACGCTCTCCCCCTTAAGCCCCATGCGTGAAATGAAAGACACCGCCCGGGCGCTCGTGCGCGTCGGCTACGACGGACGGGTGCACAAGGTCTTCCGCGGCCATCAGGCCAAAGACCGCTTTGAGCACGAGGTGCGCGTCCTCCGGCATCTCGAAGCACGCGGCTGCACGTTTGTGCCCCGCATCTTGGAGGTGGCGCCCGCCGAACTCAAAATAGTCACGACCAACTGCGGCACCCGAGTCGACCACCTGAATCCCGAGCGCCAGGTCGAAATCTTTGCCGAACTGGAGAACTACGGCGTGCGCCACGAGGATCGCGAGCTGCGCAACATCACCTACCGCATCGCTGACGGCCGCTTTTGCGTGATCGATTTCGAGTTTGCCACCCTGCTCGACGGCGGCACGGGCGTCGTATCGTTGAAGCCTTCCGGTTGAAGCGCCCATGCATCCGCCCCCCGCCACCGCCGCACCGCCCGCCGCCCGTCCGTCGTCCACCGCCGTCCGGTGGTCGGGCCTCACCCACGTCGGCCGCGTGAGGAAAAACAACGAGGACACCTTTCTCGCCCTGACCTTCGACGGGCACGAGGTGCGTTACCTCGGCAAGACGGGCCAGGCGTCGCTCGCCGGCTCCGACTTCGTCTTTGCCGTGAGCGATGGCATGGGCGGCGCGAAGTCCGGCGAGTTTGCCAGCCGCATCGCCATCGACCGGATCACCCGCCTCCTGCCGCGGGGCTTCCGCCTCTCCGCCGCGGGGCTTGCCAGCGGCTTCAGCGACATCCTCGCGGAACTGTTCTCGGCCATCCATACCGATCTCATCCAACTCGGTCGCTCCTACGAGGAATGCGCCGGCATGGGCGCGACCCTCAGCCTCGGTTGGTTAACCCCCGAATGGCTCTATTTCGCGCACATCGGCGACAGCCGCATCTATTATCTGCCCGAGGAGGGCGGCATCCGCCAAGTCACCCAGGACCACAGCTACGTCGGCTGGCTGCGCCGCAAAGGCGAACTCAACGAACGCCAGGCCCGCGAACACCCCGGCCGCAACGCCCTCAATCAGGCCCTCGGCGCGGGCAATCAGTTCATCGATCCGCACATCGGCGCCATCGACCACCGTCCCGGCGATCGCTTCCTCATCTGCTCCGACGGCGTGATCGACGGACTCTGGGACCGGCAGATCGAAGACCTCGTCCGCACGTCGCCGCCCGCCGATTCCCCGGCCACGCCCGCGCAACGCCTCGTCGACCACGCCGTCCAAGCCTCCGGCCGGGACAACACCACCGCGGTCGTGATTGAAATTCCCGCCGACCCGGACTCACCTCCTTCGCCGCGCCGCCTCCCCGCTACGCCATGAGCCCGGAAAAACTCATCTTCGTTTACGGCACGCTGAAGCGCGCCTGCGCCAACCACCATTTCTTGAGCGGCCAGACATTCATCGGTGAGGCGCGCACCGCGCCGGGCTATCGCCTCTATGCGCTCGGCGGATTCCCCGGCATGGTGGCCAAACCTGACGACCGCGAGGGCGTCGCCGGCGAGGTCTGGTCCGTCAACGCCGATGCGCTCGTGCGACTCGATGCCCTCGAGGGTCTAGCCGAGGGGCTGTATCGCCGCGAACCCGTGCCGCTGCTCACGCCATTTGCCGACCGCGTGATCGAGGGCTACGTCTACGCCCGCAGTATCAAAGGTCGCCGCGAGGTCGGCTCCGAGTGGAAAGAATAGACCGCGCCGGCTAACCGCCCGCCGTTTTCAGGAATTTCTTCGGCACGCGCCGCACGCCGGTAAACTTCGCCCGGAACAGATCGTCCAGCGTCTCGCGCACCTCGGGCGCCAGACGCTTCAGCAGATCCGCGAGCGGAGGCAGGGCTTTCTTGTCGTCCTCCTTTTCCTCCGCGGCCTCCCGCGTCGCGGCCGCCGCCACCACCGGCTCCCCGCGCTGGCGCGCATCCGCGATAAAGGCCGCCTCGGCCTGCTCGTCCGGCCACACATTCGCACCGTTCTCGACCGCGGGCGGCGCGATCGCCGCAACCGCCTCCCCCGCATCTTCCGTCGGCGCCGCCGGCGCGGTCGCCGCGTCCGCGCTCGGGGCCAGCACCCGACCGTGTCCTTCCGCCAACAACGCCGCCCCGAGGCGCGCCTCCAACCGGTCAATCAGTCCTTTTTTTTTTCGCTGTCGTCGGTTCCCGCCGGCCCGGCCGCCGCCGGCGACTCGTCGGCCAGCGCCGTCAGCTCCTTGATGAGGCTGTCGATCGCCCGCGAGCGACTCGCCTCGATGGCCTTCAGCAGCGTCACTTCGAAATTGATCTTCTCCGCCAGTCCGAGCTTCACGCTCCCCTCGCCCTCCCGCAGCCCGTCCAGCATCCGCGTGAGCTGCTCCGTGGTCATCGCCCCGCCGCCGAGCGCATCGCTCCGCCCGCCCTTCGCAATGGCGTCGAGCAGGCCGGCGCGCACCAGCGCCTGCAAATCCATCAGCAGGCGCACCAAATCGCGCCCCGCCGCGTCGCAGTCGTCCACGATCGCCACCAGCTTCTGGTGGTCGCCCGCGGCGAGGGCCGCGGCGAGCGCCGCGATCTTGTCGGCAGAGACGAGTCCGTAGACATCGAGCACGTCGGGCTCGGAAATTTCCGCCCCGCAGAACGAAATCATCTGGTCAAAAATCGACTGGGCATCGCGCATGCCGCCGTCCGCCATGCGCGCGATGCACGCGAGCGCGGCATCGGTAACCTTGATCTTCTCCTCCACCGCAATTTTCTTCAACCGCTCGACAATGAGTTCGCTGGAAATCGGTTTCAGATCAAACCGCTGGCAGCGGGAGATGATCGTCGGCAGCACCTTTTGCGGATCCGTCGTCGCAAAGACAAATTTCACGTGGGCCGGCGGCTCCTCTAGGGTCTTCAGCAGCGCGTTGAACGCCTGCGCCGAGAGCATGTGCACCTCGTCGATGATGTAGATCTTGAACTTCCCCTGCGCCGGCGCGTAACGGACCGTCTCCCGCAGATCGCGCACCTGGTCGACGCCGTTGTTCGAGGCACCGTCGATCTCCACGACGTCGAGGTGCGAGCCTTCCGCGATCGACACACAGGCCGGATCATTCACGTCGAAATTCGCGTTCGGCCCGTCCGTGCAATTCAGCGCCTTGGCGAAAATGCGCGCCGTCGACGTCTTGCCCGTGCCGCGCGGTCCCACGAAGAGGTAGGCGTGCGCGATGCGCCCGCGGGTGATCGCGTTGGTCAGCGTGCGCACCACATGATCCTGGCCGACGAGGTCGGCGAAGGTCTGCGGCCGCCATTTGCGTGCGATGACTTGGTAAGTGCCCGCCATTGTGGTTGGAGCCTGCGTGCAGGCGGAGAGCACTGAGCGCAACCGACGGCCGGCTTGCAAGCAAGCTCCTCGCCGGCGGCCAGAAAAAAAGGTGGCCAGGCACTCCACGGCACTAAGAGAACGTCGTTGCCGTTGCTACCTTCCGGTCCTGGCGGAGTTCACGCGCCTGCTCATGCATGGCACCTGGCCGGCGCGAACCATGCGAGGTGACGCCCCGCGCGCAACATCTATTTCAGTTTCCGTCGTCGACCGGCTTGCCGCCCGCTTTCCTGGGCTTCCCACCGTCTTTCATCGCCGGCTTCTGGCCCTGCTGCGCCCGCTGCTTTTCCGCCTGCTGCCGCTCGCGCTGCTCGATAATCTGACGTTGGTGCTCCGCCATCTCGTCCAACCGGCCGCGCTGCGCGGGCGTGAGTTCCTTGCCGAGATCTTCCTGCAAATGCTGGAGGATGATGCCCGTGTCCCGGAAATTGGTCTGCTGTTGCCGACGCAGGTCGGCGGCCGCCCGCTGAATCAACGGATTGATCCGCTCCTTCTGCTCCGCCGAGAGACCGAGCCGTTCCACATAGCGGCGCATTAACTGCGGCGCCTGCACCGCCATGCCCGGTGGCAGCTGGAGCTGCGGCACCGCCGCCGTCAGGCGCGGCACCTGCGGATTGGCCTGCGGTTGCGCGGGGGAAAACGGCGGCTGCCCATGAGCCGGAGCCGGCCCGGACCGCGGCGTCACCGCCGCCGGCGAAAACCGCGGGGCCGGGTCACGCTGCTGGTTTAGCCGCAGTGCCAGCAGTCCGCCAAAAATGGAGCCGGCGATAAACACGCCGACAAACGCCACGATGACTTTCCAGGGCTTCTCCATGCCGTTCACACGTCGAGCAACACCGCGACCGGATCGTCCTCGGTCAATTCTTCGTCGGAAAACGCGGGCACGGGACTGAACACCGAGTAGTTCACCGCCGCACTCAGCAGCGCCAGCAGGCAGGCCGTGCCGAGGGCCCGAAACGCGAACCGCTCGAACAGCGACGCGACCTTGCGCTCCTGGGCCATCGCCAGCGCGGCCACCCGGGTGGCAAAACCATAGGGGGCGGCAGCCTCGCGCCCGTCGGCGGCCGTGCGGGCGGCGGCCGTGCGGGCGGCGGCCGTGCGGGCGGCGGCCGTGAGCCGGCTCCACGGGGTGTGGGGTGAGTTCGAGTTCATGTGCGTTCCATTCGTTGTAGGTCCTGAAAAAGCTTCTGCAACTTCCGTCGCGCGCGAAACGCGCGGACTTTGATCAGCGACTGGTTCCAGCCGGTGATCTGGCTGATCTCGGCGATCGTCTTCTGCTCCAAATCGAGCAACCGCACGACCAACTGGTCGTCCGGTTTGAGCTGACCGAGAAGCTTGTGCACCAGTTCGTGCGCTGCCAGCGCATCGTTCGCGGGCACGTCGTTCTGATTGGTCATCACGTTGTCGAGCACCTCGGCCTCGGTCTCGGACAGATCCGCCCAGCGAAATTCCGGCCGCCGTTTCTGCGCGCGCAGATGATCGATGCAGGTCGTCACGGCGATGCGCGACACCCAGTGCGAAAAGGGGACCGCGCCCTGATATTGTGCGAGTCGCGTGAACATCTTCAAAAAAATTTCCTGGGACAGATCTTCCTCGGCCACGCGCCGGGGCAAATGGGAGCGTACGATCCGACTGACCAGCGGGTGAAGGTGTTCGACCAGTGCGCGCGCCGCCGCCTGATCGCGCCGGCGCACTCGGTCGAGGCAGCCGGCCAGATCGAACGGCGGATCGTCGTCAGGCATGCGCGCATGGAGGCAAGGTCGGACACAACACGCAAGACGCGCATTGCACTTTGCGGTTACAGCCCGAAAAAGGCGTTTCTACCTCTAAAAAACCGCGTTCCGCTCGCGTCGCCCGCCGCCCTTTTCCCTCGCACCGCTCCTTGACTTTCGCCGGCGTGGGCCGATACCTAGCCACCGAAATGCGAGCACTGCTGCAGGTCCTTCGACTTACCACCGCGCACGACCTCTAAGCCGAGGCCGCTCAGCGGCCGGTCGTGCGTCAGTCCGAAGATTCCTGCCGCCCCGCTCGGGGCGTGACGCTAGTTTAGCTGGTGATACCCAGCCTCCTTCCTTCAAACTTTGTTTCACCGTTCCGTCCATGCAACCTGCTCCCGTCAGCAAATACCGCCCGTTCCCTCCCGTCGCCCTGCCCAACCGCCAGTGGCCCAACCGCACCCTCGACCGCGCCCCGCTGTGGTGCAGCGTCGACCTCCGCGACGGCAACCAGGCCCTCGCCCAGCCCATGAGCGTCGAGGAGAAACTCGAATACTTCGAACTGCTCATTCAAATCGGTTTCACGGAAATCGAGATCGGCTTCCCGTCCGCTTCGCAGATCGAATTCGATTTCTGCCGCCGCCTCATCACCGAGCACCGCATTCCCGACGGCGTCGCCATCCAGGTCCTGTGCCAATGCCGCGAAGACCTGATCGTGCGCAGCCTCGCCGCCCTCGCGGGCGCGAAAACCGCCATCTTCCACCTCTACAACTCCACCTCGCCCGCCCAGCGCAAACACGTTTTCCACGCCACGCGCGCCGAAATCGTGGCCATCGCCGTGCAGGGCACCACCTGGGTGAAGCAGCACGCCGCCCCGCTCGTCGCCGCCGGCACCCACCTGCGCTTCGAATATTCGCCCGAGAGCTTCACCAGCACGGAACTCGATTTCGCCCTCGAAATCTGTGAGGCCGTCACCGACGCCTGGCAGCCGACCGTGGAGAACAAGATTATCCTCAACCTCCCGGCCACGGTCGAATACGCCACGCCCAACATCCACGCCGACCAGATCGAGTGGATGTCCACCCACCTCACCCGCCGCGACCGCACCCTCATTTCCCTCCATACCCACAACGACCGCGGCACCGGTGTCGCCGCCACCGAACTGGCCCTCCTCGCCGGCGCCGACCGCGTCGAGGGCACGCTCTTCGGCAACGGCGAGCGCACCGGCAACCTCGATCTCGTCACCGTCGCCCTGAACCTCTACACCCACGGCATCCATCCGGGCCTCGACTTCTCCGACATCAACCGCATCCGCGATGTCTACGAGCGCTGCACGCGGCTCGAAGTCCCGCCGCGCCAGCCCTACGCCGGCGAACTGGTCTTCACCGCCTTCAGCGGCTCCCACCAGGACGCCATTAAAAAATCCTGGGCCGCCCAGAAGCCCGGCGAACCGTGGGACGTCATCTATATTCCGATCGATCCCGCCGACCTCGGGCGCAGCTACAAGGCCATCATCCGCATCAACAGCCAGTCCGGCAAAGGCGGCGTCGCCTATGTGCTCGAGAACGAGTTCGGTTACTCGCTCCCGAAGCTCATGCACAAGGAGATGGGCAAAATCATCAACGACTACGCCGACACCAAGGGCACCGAGCTCACGCCGCAGGAAATCCACGACGTGTTCCACCGCGAATACCTCGCGCGCACGTCGCCCGTCACGCTCCAACACTTCAAGACCACCGAGCGCGACAGCGTCGTCACCTGCGAAGCCGAGATCGGCATCGACAAAAAACTCCACACCCTCACCGCCACGGGCAACGGCCCGATCGACGCCTTTGTGCGCGCCCTCGCCGCCACCCCTCTCCCGAAGTTCGACGTCCTGTCCTACGCGGAGCACTCGCTCGGCCAGGGCGCGGAAGCGCGGGCCGTGAGTTACATCCAGATCAAGACCGAGCGCGGCCACACGCTCTACGGCGCCGGGATCGATACCAACATCGAGCTCGCCTCCATTAAGGCCATCGTCAGCGCACTCAACCGCACGCTCACCCGCAACTAATCCGCCTCCGCATTCGCGTTTCCTCCGGCGCGCCGACCCCGTTCGGCGCGCCTTTTTGTTTGTCGCGCACGCCGCTCCGCGCTGTTCTCCGCCCATCATGAACAGCCGTCTCCCCCTGCTGGTCTGTTTGGCCGCCGCGTTCGCCGGCGTACCCCTCCGCGCGACCGCCGCGTCCGCCGCCTCCACCCGCACGGCCTTTCTCCAGCTCATCGCGCGCCCGCCCGTCCCCCTCGCGCCCGCCCTCCAGCCGCCCGCGGAGAAAGACGGCCTCGTCCACCTCGCCTTCACCTATGCCGCCGACGCCGACCAGCGGGTCCCGGCCGTTCTTGTCCTCCCCCCCGCCCCCGCCGCACCGGGCCGCCGTCCCGTCGTTATCGCCCTCCACGGCACCGGCGGCCACAAAGAAGGCCAGGTCCAACTCCTCACGCAATTTGCCTCCGCCGGTTTCATCGGCGTCTCCATCGACGGCCGCTACCACGGCGCCCGCGCGAAAACGCCCAAAGGCACCAGCGATTACACCGCCGCCATTCTGCGCGCCTACCGCGCCGAAGAACCCCACGAGCACCCGTTCTACTACGACACCGTCCGCGACGTCATGCGGCTCATCGACTACCTCGTGACCCGCGACGACGTCGATCCGGCCCGCATCGGGATCATCGGCTTCTCGAAGGGCGGCACCGAAGCCTACCTCGCGGCCGCCGCGGATCCCCGGATCGCCGCCACCGTCGCCTGCATCGGCGTCCAAAGTTTCCGCTGGGCCCTCGAGCACGATGCGTGGCAATCCCGCATCGGCACCATTCAGGCCGCGGTCGACGCCGCCGCGAAAGAAGCCGGCGTCACGACCGTCGACGCCGCGTTTATCCGCCGCTTCTACGCCCGCACCAACCCCGGCCTCGTCGACCGCTTCGACGGCCCGGCCATGCTCCCGCTCATCGCTCCGCGCCCGTTCCTCGCGATCAACGGAGATACCGATCCCCGCACTCCCGTCCCCGGCCTCGAGCTCTGCGCCACTGCCGCCCGCGCGGCCTACCGTGCGGTCGGTGCCGAGGAAAACTTTACGCTGACGATTCAGCCGAAAACCGGCCACAAAGTGAACCCCGAGTCCTTGCTCGCCGCCCGCGAATGGTTGGTGAAACACCTGCAGCCCTGACGTCCCCGCCCGGCGCGGGCGCCCCGCCTCTTCACCACCCCGCGCCCTTCGTCAGCGTCTTCACGCGCACCAAAAAATAGTTCGCCGTGATGTAGAGCGTGCTGCCGTCGTCGCCCCAGCAGCAGTTGCCGTTCGGCTCGTTGGTATTGATCACGCCCAGCAATTTCCCCGCCGGGGAGATCACCAGCACGCCGCCCGGACCCGTCGCCCACACGTTCCCTTCGCGGTCGACTTTCAATCCATCGCACCCGCCTTTCACCCCGGGTTTCCGCCGCGGGAGCGCATCGAAGAACACCCGCCCCTCGCCGAGCGTGCCATCCACCTTCGCCGCGTAAGCCATCACGCGCGGCGCCTTCCCGTCGCTCACTGCGACATACAGCGTCTGCTCGTCGGGCGAAAACCCGATGCCATTCGGAAAGTTCAGCTCTTTCGTCAACAGCGTGACCACGCCGTCCGTCGCCACCCGATACACCCCCGCATACGGCAGCTCCCGCAACGGCGAGTCCGCGACCTTCGTCAACCCATACGGCGGATCGGTAAAATAAATCTCTCCGCTCTTCCTCACCGCCAAGTCATTCGGACTGTTGAACCGTTTTCCCTCATAGCGATCGGCGATCGTCGTAAACGTCCCGTTTTCCCACCGCGCGATTTGTCGCTCGCCGTGCTGCGCGAGGAGCAGCCGGCCCTGCGCATCGCGCGTCAGACCGTTGCTGCCCGTCTCGCGGAACCCCGGCGTCGCTTTCATCAGTCCGCTCGGCCGCAGAAACACCTCCGCCCCGCGGACTGCTTCGATCGTTGATTTTTCCGTCGCGCCGGCCTTCCACCGATACGCCGTGTTGGCGAGCACATCCGAAAACACCACGCCCCCATCAAACCACGTCGGCCCTTCCGACCAGCGAAAGCCCTCCGCGAGCTTCTCGATCTGCGTGCCCGGCGCCACCAAACGGTCAAACGCCGGATCCAGCCGCTCGATCATCCCGACAAACGGATGCGGCGGATCGTCCGCGGCAAACAGGCAGAACGGCGTCAGGGCAACAAACAGGGCAACGGTGGTTTTCATGGGGCCTCTCCCGTCTATTTCCTCGCGCGGCGCCTTCAATCACCAACTCGCCGCCCGCCTCCGCGTCCCCGCTTGCACCGCCCGCCCGCCGCCCTACGCTGCCCCGCTCGCATGCCCTACACGCCCGCCAAGCCGCCGCTCACCGGCGAAACTCTCGACTCCCTCTCCGCGCGTCTGCGCGACGCGGGCGAGCCCGCTTTTCGGGCGAAACAAATCCTCGACTGGCTCTACAAAAAACGCGTCCGCACCTGGGACGACATGACCAACCTCTCGAAGCCGCTCCGCACCTGGCTCGCCGACACCTTCGAGCTCATGCCCGTCGCCCTCGTCTTCAACAAACAGTCCGAGGACGTCACCGACAAACTGCTCCTCGAACTCGGCGACAAATCCCTCATCGAGACCGTCATCATCCGCGTGCCGCAGGAGGGCGTCGGCCCCGAGCACTCCCGCAAAACCATCTGTATCTCCACCCAGGTCGGTTGCGCCATGGGCTGCGTCTTCTGCGCCAGCGGACTCGCCGGCCTCAAACGCGACCTCAGCGCCGGCGAAATCGTCGCCCAGCTCCTGCAGGTTTGCTACCGCGAGGACGCCCGCACCCCCCGCGCCCGCATGGAGCTCGCCTCCTTCGACAACATCGTCGTCATGGGCATGGGCGAGCCCCTCGCGAATTACGACGCGACCCTCCTCGCGCTCACCATCGTCAACGCCGAGTGGGGCCTGGGCGTCGGCGCCCGCCGCATCACGCTTTCCACCAGCGGCCTCGTCCCCAAAATCCTGCGACTCGCCGACGAACCGCTCGGCTTCCGGCTCGCCATCTCCCTCCACGGCGCCACCGACGAGGTCCGCGAGAAGATCATGCCCGTCAACAAGGCTTACCCGCTCGCGAAACTCATCCCGGCCATCGAACAGTTCACCGCGAAACACGGCCGCATGGTCACCCTCGAATTCATCCTCATCGAAGACGTCAACGACTCCATCGATCAGGCCGGCGAACTGCGCGACATCGCCCGCGACCTCCACGCGCACGTCAATCTCATCCCCTACAACACGGTCGCCGGCCTCCCCTGGAAACGTCCGTCGAACAACCGCCAGGAACGCTTCGCCGACGTCCTCCGCGCCGCCCGCGTCCCCGTCACGCTCCGCCGCGAAAAAGGCCACGACATCGACGCCGCCTGCGGCCAGCTCCGCCTCAAGACCGAAAAAGAGCGCACGCAACCCGTCGGCGGCGCATGAGTTCGCCCGCGACCGCCGCCCCGCTCCCCGCCACCCCCGCGACCGCCCCGCCCCCGGCGGCGGCCACCGTCCTGCCCGTCATTTTCGCCGTCAGCGGCGCCCACCTGCTCAACGACACCATCCAGTCGCTCCTCCCCGCGCTTTATCCGGTCCTCAAAGACGAACTCCAGATCAGCTTCACCCAGGTCGGCCTCATCACCCTCGCCTTCCAGCTCACCGCCTCGATTCTGCAGCCCTTCGTCGGCCTCTACACTGACCGCCGGCCGCAGCCCTACTCGCTCGCCGCCGGCATGGTTTTCACCTTCTGCGGAGTCCTGCTGCTCGCCGTGGCCCACACCTTCACGCTGGTGTTGGCCGCCGCCGCGCTCATCGGCTTCGGCTCCTCGATTTTTCACCCCGAAGCCTCCCGCGTCGCCCGCCTCGCCTCCGGCGGCCGCCACGGTTTCGCCCAATCGCTCTTCCAGGTCGGCGGCAACGCCGGCAGCGCCCTCGGCCCCCTCCTCGCCGCCCTCGTCATCGCGCACCGCTCCCAGTCGCACATCGCCTGGTTTTCGATTCTTCCGCTCATCGGCTTCCTGGTGCTCACCCGCGTCGGCGCCTGGTATCGCGACCACCTGGCCCACCTGCAACTCCACCCGGCCGCGCACCGCGCCACCGCCCTGCCCGCCCTCTCGCCGCGCCGCATCGTCGCCACCCTCGCCGTCCTCGCCGTCCTGATTTTCTCCAAATACTTCTACCTGGCCTGCCTCGGGAGCTACTACACGTTCTACCTCATCGAGACCTTCCACGTCTCCGTCCCCCACGCCCAACTGCTCCTGTTTCTGTTCCTCGCCGCCGTCGCCGCCGGCACCATCATCGGCGGTCCCATCGGCGACCGCATCGGCCGCAAGGCCGTCATCTGGGTCTCCATTCTCGGCGCCGCCCCTTTCGCCCTCCTTCTGCCCCACGCGAATCTTTTTTGGTGCGCCGTCTTCACCGTCGTGATCGGCATCATCCTCGCCTCCGCATTCTCCGCCATCCTCGTTTATGCCCAGGAACTCCTCCCCAACCGCGTCGGCCTGATCTCGGGGCTCTTCTTCGGTTTCGCCTTCGGGATGGGCGGCATTGGCTCGGCCGCGCTCGGCCGCCTCGCCGACCACACCGGCATTCCCTTTGTTTTCCACCTCTGCGCCTTCCTCCCGCTGCTCGGCCTGCTCACCGCCTTCCTGCCGGATGTCGGCCGCCGCGCCGCGCGTTGATTGGCCGCACCGTTTAACCTCGCAACCTCGCCCGTCCCGCCCCGTCCTCCTCCTTCCTGTTTCAGAAATTTCCGCTTGAAGCCTTCGCGTCTCTTTATTTTTTCGTTTCCGCTCTTTCGCCCGATCTTCATGGAACATTCCTCGAACGCCCCTTTCCCAGCCCGCTCCGCTCCCCTCTTTCCCCATGATTGAAGTCAAAGGCCTCGTAAAAACCTACGGTCCCAAACGCGCCGTCGACGGCGTCTCATTCCGCGTCAACCGCGGTGACATCCTTGGCTTCCTCGGCCCCAACGGCGCCGGCAAGTCCACCACGATGAAGATGATCACCGGCTTCCTCCGCCCCGACGCCGGCACAGCCACCGTCGACGGCATCGACGTCACCGTCGATCCCGTCGCCGTGAAACGAAAACTCGGCTACCTCCCCGAAAGTGCCCCCGCCTATCCCGAGATGACCGTCGAGGAATTCCTTGGCTTCATCGCCGAGGTCCGGGGCTTCCGCTCCACCGACGCCAAGCGCGCCCAGGTCGACCGGGCCATCGGCCTCACCCATCTCACCCCGGTCCGCAAGCAGACCATCGAAACCCTCTCCAAGGGGTTCAAACAACGCGTCGGCTTCGCCCAAGCCCTCCTCCACGATCCCGGCGTGCTCGTCCTCGACGAACCCACCGACGGCCTCGACCCGAACCAGAAGAACGAGGTCCGCTCGCTCATCAAGGCGATGGCGGTCGAAAAAGCGGTCATCCTTTCGACCCACATCCTCGAGGAAGTCGACGCGATCTGCAATCGGGTGATTGTCATCTCGCAGGGCAAAGTGGTCGCCGACGAAACCCCCGCATCGCTGCACGCCCGCAAACCCGGCGCGCGCCTCGACGAGATCTTCCGTACCCTCACCGCCTCGGACGTTTAAGCGGAAAATTGGGAGAGCGAGAAAGTGGAAAAGTGAAAAACAAACTTACCCTTCCAGCTCTCCCCATTGCCCACTTTCCCCATTTCCCACCTTCCCAATTTTCAGTCCCATGACCCAGATTTCCCCCGTCTTCAAACGCGAGTTCCTCGGTTACTTCCGCTCGCCGGTTGCCTACGTCTTCCTCGTCGTCTTCTCCGTCGCCAGCATCGGCCTCGCCTTCTTTGTCGGAGGCTTCTTTAAAGCCAACCAGGCCACGATGCAGGGCTACTTCACGTTTTACCCTTGGTTGTTCCTCTTCCTGATTCCCGCCGCCGGCATGCGCCTGTGGTCCGAGGAAAAACGCACCGGCACCGTCGAACTGCTCTTCACGCTCCCCATCACGACCCTCGAGGCCGTCCTCGGAAAATTCCTCGCCGCCTGGGCCTTCCTCACGCTCGCGATCCTCCTCAGCCTGCCGCTCGCCGGCACCGTCGCCTACCTCGGCTCGCCCGACTGGGGCGTCATCGCCAGCACCTACTTCGGCGGTATTCTGATGGCCGGCGCCTACCTCGGCGTCTGCTCCCTCACCTCGGCCCTCACGAAAAACCAGGTCATCAGCTTCGTCATCAGCGTCGTCGCCTGCCTCGCCCTCCTCTTCCTCGGCTGGAGCGTTTTCTCCGAAGTGCTCGGCTCGATCTTCCCCGTCTGGCTCGTCGACCTCCTCTCCAATTTCAGCTTCATCACCCATTTCGACGCCTTCACCAAGGGCATCGTCGATCCCAAGGACGTCGTGTTCTTCCTCTCCCTGATCGGCTTCACGCTCTTCCTCAACGTCGTCGCCCTCGAACGCTGATCGGTCCAGCCGAACGCCGATTCCGATCTCTCCGCTCTCCACTCTTCGCTCTCAGCTCTCAACTTTCCGTCCCGCGCCGCCCCCATGAAACTCAGCGCCAAAGCCCTCGCCATCGTCCTCCTCTTCGTCGGCCTCGTGCTCGTCAACTACCTCGCGTCGTCGCTTCCCGCACGCCTCGATTTGACCGCCGACTCCATCTACTCCCTCTCCCCCGGCACCAAGGCCATGCTCGGCAAGATCGAGGAACCCGTCGTCATCGACCTTTACTTCTCCAAGGACGCCTCCGGCCTCCCCATCCAGTATAAAAACTACGCCACCCGCGTGCAGGAGATGCTCCGCCAATACGTGCGCGCCGGACGCGGCAAGCTCACCCTCAACGTCATCACCCCGCGCCCCGATACCCCCGACGAGGAAAAAGCCACCGCCGCCGGCCTCACGCCCCAAGTCTCCCAGCAGGGCGGCGAACAGTTCTTCTTCGGCCTCGTCGTCACCCAGGCCGATCAACAGAAAAACATCCCCGCCTTCGCCCCGCAGCGCGAACAGTTCCTCGAATACGATCTCTCGAAACTCGTCTACAGCGTCCAGCAGATCAACAAACCCAAACTCGGCCTCCTCACCAGTCTCCCGCTCCAGGGCACCAGCCCGCAGGAAATGCAAATGATGATGATGATGCGCCGCCAGCCGCAGCCGTCGCAGATGGTCGTCAGCGAACTCGAGCAGTCCTTCACCCTCGTCAAGATCGAGGACTCCGCCACCGAGCTTCCCGCCGGCCTTGAATCCCTCGCCATCATCCATCCGCAAAACGTCTCGCCGAAACTCCAGTTCGCCATCGACCAGTTCATCCTCGGCGGCAAACCCGTCTTCCTCGCCGTCGATCCCGCCTCGCAACACTTCAAGCGCCAGGCCAACCCGCAGCAGCAGATGATGGGGCAGCCCACCCCCAACGTCTCCAGCGACCTCCCCGGCCTGCTCGGCGCCTACGGCATCGCTTACAACCCGCAAACGATCGTCGGCGACAACGATAACCCGCTCCCCGTCGGCGGCCAGGGCAATCAGGTCGTCCGCATGCCCACGTGGCTGAGCCTCCGCAAAGAAAACTTCAGCGCGACCGCCCTGCCCACCGCCCAGCTCAAGACCGCCTGGTTCATCGAGTCCGGCAGCCTCACCGCGAAACCCGGCAGCACCACCACCTTCAAGCCCCTCATCGAAACCTCCGCCGCCGGCGGCGAAATCCCCGCGATGATGCTGCAGTTCGCCCAGCCCGACGACATCGCGAAACAAATCATCCCCTCCGGCAAAAAGACCATCGCCGCCCTCGTCACCGGCAAGTTCAAGACCGCCTTCCCCGACGGCGCCCCGAAAGATGAACCAAAGAAAGACGATCCGGCGAAACCGCCAGCCCCGCCCGCGCCCGCCACGTCCGGCCCCGCCCTCACCGAATCCAAGGGCACGTCGACCCTCTTTGTCATCGCCGACACCGACTGGCTCTTCGACGACTACAGCCTCCGCAAGATGAACTTCTTCGGCCAGACCGCCGTCGAACCCTACAACGATAATCTCTCGCTCGCCTCCAATACCCTCGAATTCCTCGGCGGCTCCCAGGACCTGATCAGCATCCGCGGCAAAGGCAGCTCCATCCGCCCCTTCACCGTCGTCCGCGCGATGGAAATCGAGGCGCAAAAGAAATTTCAAACCCAGCTCACCGCCCTCGACGCCCGCCTCGCCGAAGTGAACAAGAAACTCACCGAGATGCAGGGCAAGAAAACGGAAGGCAACCGCCTCATCGCCACGCCCGAGATGGCCAAGGCCATTGCGGATTTCCAAAAACAACAGGCCGCCATGAACGGCGAACGCCGCCAAATCCGCCGCGCCCTCCGCGAAGACATCGACGGCCTCGAGAAAAAACTCCTCACGTTGAACCTCCTCGCCACGCCCGTTCTCGTCGGCGCCTTCAGCGTCTGGTTCTACCGCCGCCGAAAGAAGTAAGGCCGGGTCTCCGATCCGCCCCCGGTCGGGCGGCGGTTTTTCACCGCCGTCCTCGGCGCTCCCGCTCTCCACTCCCCGTTCTCAATTCCCAGCTTTTTCATCCCCGATGAAAATCAAATCCATCGTCCTCCCCATCGCCGTCCTCGCTGCGCTCTCCGCGGTCGCCTACTTCACGACCCGGCCCACGCCCCCGCCCGTGGCCGACGCCCGCGTGGGCCAGCCCCTCGTTGACCGCACCGTCGTCGAGAAAGCCGCGAAGCTCCGGCTCACCGACCAGGGCAAAACCGTCACCCTGGTCCGTCAGCCCGACGCCACCTGGAAGGTCGCCACGTATCACGATTTCCCGGCCGACTTCTCGAAACTCGCCACCTTTATCAGCAGCCTCACCGACGCGAAGCTGGAGCGCCTCGTCACCAGCAGCCCCCCCCGTATCGCCCTGCTCGAATTCAAGGACACCAAGATCGACCTGCTCGATGCCGCCGACCAAGAGCTCTGGACCGTCACCCTCGGCAAGAATCCCGAAACCGGCAGCGGTCGCTACGTCCGTTACGGCGCCGAAGCCAAGGCCTTCCTTGCCAGTCTCAGCGCCTACCTCGACACCGAGTCCAAAAACTGGGCCAACACCGAACTCCTCGCCCTCAAGGTCGACGACGTCGCCAAAATTGAGATCCCCTTCGCCGAAGGCGGCCCCGTCACCGTCTCGCGCGCTAAGAAAGAAGACCCCTGGACCGCGGAGAAAACACCCGACGGCCAGAAGCTCAAGACCGACAAGATCGCCTCCCTCCTGAGCTCGCTCTCCAGCATCCGTTTTTCAGATACGAACGAGCTCACCGACGCCAACGCCGTCGCCGCCAAAGCCAGCGAACGTCTCTTCAAAATCGAAACCTTCGACCAGAAAGTCCTGAAGGTCGCGCTCGGGCGGAAGCCTGAGGAGAAAAAACTCAAACCCATCGCCCCGCCCGCCGAGGGCCAGTCCGCCCTCGCCGCCCTCGGCACCGCCGCCGAGCTCCTGAAAAAAGACGCCGACGGCAAACCTGCCGAGCCCGCGAAACCCCTGACGCCCGAGTTCGAAACCATCCCCGCCGGGCCCGTCTTCGTGAATATTTCCCATAGCGACGGCACCACCGCCCCCGTTAACGCGCTCATGCAAAAACGCGCGTTCCAGATTTCCGACTATACCTTTACGAGCCTCCCGCAAAAGTCCGACGAACTCTTCGAACCCGCCCCGCCCCCCGCGCCCCCGGCGCCGACCCCGGCGAAGTCCGAAGAGAAAAAAGCTCCCTGACACTCGATCCGTCGATCCCTGGAAGCCTCCCGAAAGTGGCCCGGGGGTCCCCGCCCGTCGGTTACCGCTGTTTTTTCAGTGCGGTTGAGGGAGGTGCACCCGGGCACCGCGCCGCGTTCGTCGCTCTGCCTTCCGGCGGAATCCGCACCGCCGGCCCACGCGACGAACCGGAGGGGCGCTTTCCCCAGCGCCCATTCAAGCCGCCGGCGGTTGGAAACCGCTGCTCCTCCCGACACGCTCCCCGCCAGCGCCCTCACGGCTCCGGCGCAAACCCATCCTCCGACCCGCCAACACCCGATACGCTCCCGTGCGCGTCGTACCAGCGCGCGTGTCGCAGCAAAAACGAGGTACCGGGCTCGCTTCGCTGGATCGACGACTTTTCCGAGATCGAAAAATCTTCCGACCTATAAAATTTTCCTCCCCACCTCCGGACCGCCCCTCCCGGAAATATTACCCCCACCGCCCCGCCCCTTCCGAAAAATCAGCGAAGCATAGCGGTTAACCCTTCCGACTCCGCGCCCCCGTCCGAAACCAGCTGAGCCAGAGAGTTTGCGCTCACTTCTAACGAGCGTCCGCCTGCGGAAGGCCGATCCACGAATTCACCCGCTCGTGGGGCGTCCACTTTCAGCGACAGTCCCCTCTCCCCCGCCCGCGCTTCGCCGATCAGGCGCAGCCCGCACCCTCCCCCATCGCCCCCGACCTTCCGAAAAATCAGCGACGATGAGCGCTTAACCCCTTCCGACTCCGTCCCCGGCGTTGCAAACCCGCCGGCGTCCCCTCATCCCTCCCGCACCTCATGGGCGCGCCCGAATTTCTCCTGCTGCCGCTCCGGCTCGCGCTCCTCCTCGCCGGCCTGATCGCGCCCGGCTTCGCCCTCCTGCACGCGCTGCGCCTGCCCTTCACGTTCGCCGGCAGCTTCCTCGCATCCGCCGCGTGCCTCTATACCCACGTCGTCCTCTTCGCCCTCCTCCGCCTGCCGATCACGCTCCTGACCCTCGCCACCGCCCTCACTGTCACCACCGCCGCCGCCTTCGCGGTCGCCGCGTGGCGGTCGAAGCGAACCGCGGCGCCCGCTCGGCCCGAGGACACCCGTGCCTTCGCCGCCTTCACCACGCTCGGTGGATGGACGCCGCTCTACGCCGTCTTCTGGCTCATCGTCCTCTGGCGTCTCGGCACCCAACCGCTCGCCGGTCCCGACACCTCCTTCCGCTGGGGCTGGCTCGCGGAGCAAATCGTTCGCCTCGGCTCGCTCGACTTCTATCCGCCGCGCACCGCCGCCGGTTATTCCGCCTACGCCTGGCCCGAAAGCATCCCGCCCGGGATCGCGAGTCTCCACGCGTGGGCCTACCTTTGCGGCGGTTCGTTCCGCGCCCTCTGGACCTCCCCGGTCGTCCTTCTGCAACTGCTCGCGCTGCACGAATTCATCTGGCGCATCGCGTTTTCGTGGGGCGGCGAACCCGCCGCCCGCCGCGCCGTGCTCCTCGCCGCCGCGACGCCTCTGCTCACGTGGGCTTCGGTCATCGGCCAGGAAACCGCCCTCACGTCCCTCTCCGTCTGCGGTCTGCTTTTTGGCCTGCTCCGCTGGCACAAAACCCGCGCCCCGGCCTGGCTCACCTTCGCCGCCCTCGCCGCCGTGCTCGGCGCGAGCGCCCGCGAATACGGCCTCGCCTACCCGCTCCTCGGCCTCGGCGTCCTCGCCCTGATGCGCGCCCCGCGCCGCGCGCTCCTGCGCTTCGCCGCCGTCGCCCTCCCCCTCGCCGCCCTCTGGCCGCTCCGCACCTGGGCCCTCACCGGCAATCCCCTTTTCTCCCTCAACCTCGCCGGCCTTTTTCCCACCAACTCCGTCTTCACCCTCTGGTCGACGCACGTTCACACCGCCGCCCGGCACACCCTCTTCACCCTCGGCGCGTGGCGCGAAATTGCCCGCTACCTCGTGCTCTTCGCCCCCGCCGCGCTTTTCGGCGCCCTTGCGCTCGTCCTCCACGCCCGCCGCGGGCTCAGCGCAGCCCGCTGGTGCGCCGCCGGTGCCGCCACCGGTCTCGCCCTCTGGCTCGCCTCCGTGCCGTTCACCGCCGGCGGACTCTTTTATTCGCTGCGCGTCCTGAGCCCCGCTTTTGCCCTCACCGCCGCGTTCGGCGGCTACGCCATCACGGCCGCCTCCATCCCGGCCCGCCGTGTCGCCGACACCGCCCTGGCCGTGGCGCTGCTCGCCACACTGCCCTTCACCCTCACGCTCCCCGAAAACGCCTATCGCACCCCGCCCCACCACTGGCCTGACGCCGCCCGCTCCTTCGACCGCGTCACCCTCGCGTCCACCCTGCAACTCACCGCGGCCCTCCGGGCCCTCCCGGGCCCCGCCCGCGTGCTCACCGACTATGCCGGCCTCCCGCCCGCTCTCGCCGGCACCGACCTCACCGTCGTCCCCCTCTGGAGCCCCGCGGTCGCTTGGCTGTTCGATCAACACACGTCGCCCGACGAACTCGTCCAACGCTGGCGCGACTCCCGCCTGCGCTACGTCATCACCTCGCCCGCCCCTGCCTTCCTCGATTTTCTCACCCGCCACGCCGGCTGGCGCGCCCCGGCCTTCGCCTTGGCCCCCGTCTGGCAATCCGACGCCTTCGTCATCATCGAAGTCATCACCGAACCGGCCCCGGCGCACTGAAGCCACCTCCGCGCCGCGCACCGCCCACCGCAGTCCCGCACGGGGCCTTGCACCCGCCGTGCAAACACCAGCCTTTACACATATCATCAATTGCCTATCCGTTGATACGTCATGTCGCACGACCGTCCCATTGCTGAACTTTTCGCGCAGAACCGCCCGCTCCGCTCGCTGGAATTTTTCCCGCCCAAGGACGACACCGGCGTCGAAGCCCTCCGCGCCACCGCGTCCGCCCTCCAGCGCATGAACCCCGACTTCGTCTCCGTCACCTACGGCGCCGGCGGCACCACCCGCGACCGCACCGCGCAAGTCTGCGATTTCCTCAAACGCGATTTCGGGTTCACGGTCATGCCGCACCTCACCTGTGTCGGCCACACCCGCTCCGAACTCTCCGACGTCGCCGACCGCATCCACGCCGGCGGTTTCAGAAACATCATGACCCTCCGCGGCGATCCTCCCAAGGGCGAGACCACCTTCACGCCTTATAAAGACGGCCTCCGCTACGCCAGCGACCTCGTCACCCTCCTCAAAGCCCGCCACCCCGGTTTCTGTCTCGGCGTCGGCGGCTACCCCGAGAAACACCCCGAAGCCCCGTCCGCCGAAGCGGATCTCACGGCGCTCAAAATCAAAATCGACGCCGGCGCCGACTTCATCACGACCCAGCTCTTTTTTGACAACACCGTCTACTACCGCTTCGTGGACAAATGCCGCGCCGTCGGCATCACCGTGCCGATCGTGCCCGGCATTATGCCCGTGCTCTCGTTGAAACAAATCCAACGTTTCACCGCGATGTGCGGCACCACCCTCCCCGCGAAACTCATCACGCGCCTCGAAGTTGCCGCCGAAAACAACGATGTCGTCGAGACCATCGGCATCGACTGGGCCCTCACCCAAATCCGCGATCTGCTCGCTCAGGGCGCTCCCGGCTATCACCTCTACATTCTGAACCGCGCCAAGGGCGCCCTCGCCCTCACCGCCGGGCTGGCGGCGTAAATAACCTCTCGGCGTAGTCCGGACCAACCCTTGGTCAGCCCGAAGCTTTTCAACCACGGTTTCAGGTTGAGCTGCACCTGTTCGCCCCCACTTTCCAAATGGAGCCGGGTCGCGTCACACTCTGGGCCGACCAAGATTGTTTAGTCCGTGGCGATCACGCGCATTCGTGCTAACTGCGTCCGGCCATACCTCGGGCCTGAGTCAGGGGCATCATGCTCACCCGCCCGCCATCACCGCCCGAAACCCCGCCTCCGTCAAAATCCGCGCCACCGTCTCGCGTTGGTCACCCTGGATCTCGATCACGCCCTCCTTCACCGTGCCGCCGCAGCCGCACGCACCCCGCATTTTTTTCGTCAACTGCTCCTTCTCCGGCAGCCCGATCCCGACAAACCCGCTGACCGTCGTCACCGTCTTCCCTCCCCGCCCCCCCGTCTCGCGGCGCACTTCCACCCGCCCCCGATTTTTCTCCAGCGCCGCCGGCTTCGCCCCCAAGCCCTTCCCCGCCGTCACCGCCGCGGCCGCTTTCTCGAGCATCGCCTTCGGCGCCACTGGCAACCCCGCCCCGCTCAAAGCGGCGAACGGATTCTGCCCCAGCCCCTGCCCGCCGTCCGTCGAAATCTTGTCACCGCTCGCCATCGTCAACCGTTCTGCTCCACCGCACCGGCCGCGCGCCCGGCCCGCCCGCCGCACGCCCCGACCGGAATGTCCGTCGCTCCGCCCAGGAACATCACGGCCTTCGCATAACTGCGATTTTCCAAAAAATGCACGAGCTGCGGGTGCAGCTCCCCCGACGCCCGCCCGCGGGCCAAATACCCGTCGAGCTTCGCCATCTCGTCCGAGATCACCGGCCCGACGCCGGCTTTGATACCGGCCAACAGGGCGAGCAGGGACTGTTTGATCAGGGTTTCCATAAGATGCAGACGAAAAACTTATCCCGCCCTCACCGCGCTTAAGCGTCAATGCAATCTCTCGCATCATTCGCCCCGCGCTTGAGTTCCGCCCCGCCCCCTGATTCTTTGGCGCTTCCTATTTGACCACCGCTGCGGTCTCCCCGCGGCTCCCACCATGTCCACCCCCTCCTCCGCCCTTCCCGTCACCGCCAATTCCGCCGTCATCGAGGCGGCCTACGAGTCCTGGCTCCAGGACCCCAACTCCGTCGATCCGACGTGGCGCGCCTTCTTCCAAGGCTTCACCCTCGGCAGCAGCGGCAACTCCCCGGCCGTCGCGCTCGCCGCCGCCGCGTCCTCTGCGGGCGGTGCCTCGGCCGCCGCCGCCGCCCCCATCATCGACAGCCTCAAACAGTCGCGCGTCCACCACCTCATCAACACCTACCGCGCCATCGGCCACCTCGAGGCCCACCTCGATCCCCTCGGCCCCACCCCCGCCCCGCACCCAAAACTCTCTCTCGCCCATTTCAACTTGGCCGAATCCGACCTCGACACCGCCTTCGACGTCGGCACCTACCTCGGCGGCGGCCAGCTGAAGCTCCGCGCCATCCTCCTCGCCCTCCGCACCACCTATTGCGGCCACATCGGCGTCGAATACACCCACATCCAAGACGTCGAGGTCCGCCAGTGGCTCCAGGAAAAAATGGAGTCCACCCGCAACCAGCCCGATTTCTCCGTCGCCGAAAAAGTCCGCATCCTCCGCCGCGTCCATAAGGCCGAACTCTTCGAGCGCTTCCTCCACACCAAATACGTCGGCCAAAAACGCTTCTCCCTCGAGGGCGGCGAGACCATGGTCGCCGCCGTCGACTCCATCATCGAGCACTGCCCGCATGTCGGGGTCGAAGAAGTCGTCATGGGCATGGCCCACCGCGGCCGCCTCAACATCCTCACCAGCGTCATGCGGAAAAACTTCGACGTCCTCTTCGAACAGTTTTCCGAAAACTACATCCCCGAAACCGTCGGCGGCGACGGCGACGTGAAATACCACCTCGGTTACGAGGCCGTCCTCGACACCGCCGCCGGCCAACCCGTCGAAGTCCGCCTCGCCGCCAACCCGTCCCACCTCGAAATCGTCAACCCCGTCGTCGAGGGCAAGGCCCGCGCCCGCCAGCGCATGCGCGGTGCCACCGAGGACCGCAACCGCGTGCTGCCCCTCCTCATCCACGGCGACGCCGCCTTCGCCGGCCAGGGCGTCGTCGCCGAAACCCTCCAGTTCTCCCAACTCCCCGGTTACCGCACCGGCGGCACGCTCCACTTCGTCATCAACAATCAGATCGGCTTCACCACCGAGCCGCATGACTCGCGCTCGACCCGCTACTGCACCGACGTCGCCAAGATGATCGAGGCCCCGATTTTCCACGTCAACGGCGACGACCCCGAGGCCGTCTGCAGGGTCGCCCAGCTCGCCCTCGAATTCCGCGCCAAGTGGGCCCGCGACGTCGTCATCGACATGTATTGCTACCGCAAACACGGCCACAACGAGACCGACGAACCCGCCTTCACCCAGCCGCTTCTCTACCAACGCATCGCCACCCACCCGCAGGTCTCCGCCGTCCTCACGCGCAAACTCATCGCCGAGGGCTCCATCACCGAGCCTCAGGCCGACGCCATCAAGGCCGAATACAGCGCGGCCCTCGAAAAAAATCTCGAGAAGGCCAAAGCCGCCGAGACCACGAAGTCCGCCAAGCGCGCCGCCGCCGCCGAAACCAATAAATTCGCCGGCTCCACCGCTGTCTTCCAGCCGGATTTCCATTTCAAGCAGGTCGCCACCGGCGTCTCCGCTGCGCTGATCGACCGCGTCGTCCGCGGCCTCGTCACCCTTCCTCCGGGCTTCAAACCCAACCCGAAGATCAAGCGCTTCCTCGAGGCCCGCGTCACCGCCCACCAGCAGGGCGGCCCGATCGACTGGGGTTTCGCCGAAGCCCTCGCCTTCGGCACCCTCGTCCTCCAGGACAAACCCATCCGCCTCAGCGGCCAGGATTGCGAACGCGGCACCTTCAGCCACCGCCACGCCGTGCTCCATGACCTGGACACCAACGCCACCTACGCGCCCCTGATGAATCTCGCTCCGGACCAGGCCCGCTTCTGCGTTTACAACTCCCTCCTCTCCGAAGCCGCCGTCCTCGGCTTCGACTACGGCTACTCGCTCGACTACCCCGACATGCTCTGCATCTGGGAGGCCCAGTTCGGCGACTTCGCCAACGGCGCCCAGGTCGTGATCGACCAGTTCCTCGCCGCCGGCGAATCCAAATGGCACCGCACCAGCGGCCTCGTCCTTCTCCTGCCCCACGGCTACGAGGGTCAGGGCCCCGAGCACTCCTCCGCCCGCCTCGAACGCTTCCTCCAACTCTGCGCCGAGGACAACATCCAGGTCGCCAACATCACGACACCCGCCAATTTCTTCCACGCCCTCCGCCGCCAAGTGCTGCGCGACGTGCAGAAGCCGCTCATCGTGATGTCGCCGAAGTCCCTCCTCCGTCACCCCGCCGCCGTTTCGCCCCTCGCCGAGTTCACCACCGGCGCCTTCCAGGAGGTCATCGACGACCCGCTGTTCGCCGCCACCGCCAAGCCGACCAAAGCCCAGCGCCTCATCTTCTGCTCCGGCAAGGTCTACTACGACCTCTGCGACTACCGCACCAAGCACAAGATCACTGACACCGCCATCGTGCGCCTCGAGCAGCTCTACCCGCTGCACAAAAACGCCATCGCCAAAATCGCCGACCACTACACCGGCGCGCGTGTCATCTGGTGCCAGGAAGAGTCGCAGAACATGGGCGCGTGGAGTTACATCGCGCCGCTGCTCTCCGAGATCCTCGGCTTCCTCCCGCTCTACGCCGGGCGCGATGCCGCCGCCTCCCCCGCCGTCGGCGCCCTCGCCCTCCACCGTTTCGAACACGCCGCGCTCCTCCAGGACGCCTTCACCCTCTGATCCTAGCCTCCGCTTCACTCTCCCGTTCACTTTCACTGTCACTTTCACTTTCACCCGCCCTCACCATGTCCCTCCTCGAAGTCAAAATCCCACCTATGGGCGAATCCATCGCCTCCGGCATCCTCGCCAAATGGCACGTCAAAGACGGCGACGTCGTCAAAAAGGACCAACCCCTCTTCGAACTCGAAACCGACAAGATCACGAGCGAAGGCACCGCCGAGTCCGCCGGCCGGATCGCCCTCCAATTCGCCGCCGGTGACGAAGTAAAAATCGGCCAGATCGTTGCCACCATCGACTCCGCCGCCACCGCCTCTTCCGTCGGCAGCCAGCTTGCTGGCGCTCCAGCCGCCGCCTCTTCCGTAGGCAGCCAGCTTGCTGGCGCTCCTGCCGCCGCCGCCGCCAAATCCACCGAAGCCTCGCCCGCCGTCCGCCGCCTCGCCGCCGACACCGGCATCGATCCTGCGAGCGTCGTCGGCACCGGCAAAGCCGGTCGGGTCACGAAAGGGGATATGCTCGCCGCCGCCGAAAAACCCACCCCCACCCTGCCCGCTCCCGTCGCCGCGCCGGTGGCGCCTCGGCCCGCCGCTCCCGTCGTCGCCCCCGCGCCCGTCGCCCCGGGCACCCGCCAAACGCGCCGCAAAATGACCCCGCTCCGCGCCAAGATCGCCCAGCGCCTCGTCACCGCCCAACACGAAGCCGCGATGCTCACCACCTTCAACGAGGTCGATATGTCCGGCGTCATGGCCCTCCGCGCCAAATACCAAGACGACTTCGTCAAGAAAAATGGCGTGAAGCTCGGCTTCATGTCCTTCTTCGTCAAAGCCGTCGTCCACGCCCTCAAGGAAGTCCCCGGCGTCAACGCCCAGATCGACGGCGATTCCATCGTCGAAAACCATTACTACGACATCGGCGTCGCCGTCTCCACCGACAAGGGCCTCCTGGTCCCCGTCATCAAGGACTGCGACTCCCTCGGCATGGCCGCCGTCGAACTCAAGATCGCCGACGCCGCCAAACGCGCCCGCGAAAGTAAGATCACCCTCGCCGACCTCGAGGGCGGCGTCTTCACCATCACCAACGGCGGCACCTTCGGCTCCCTCCTCTCCACGCCGATCATCAACCCGCCCCAAAGCGCTATCCTCGGCATGCACGCCATCAACGACCGCCCCGTCGCCGTCGACGGCCAGGTCGTCATCCGCCCGATGATGTATCTGGCGCTCAGTTACGACCACCGCCTCGTCGACGGCAAACAGGCCGTCACCTTCCTCGTCAAAGTGAAACAGGCGATCGAAGACCCGACCCGCCTCATCCTCGGCGTCTGAAACCATCTTTCTCTTTCCTCCTTCTCTTCCTCTTTCGTCAGGCATCGCCACCGGGAGAAAGAGAAAGATTAAGAGAAAGAAGAAAGATCACACCATGTCTTCCCTCACCTCTTTCGACCTCATCGTCATCGGCGCCGGCCCCGGCGGCTACGTCTGCGCCTTCCGCGCCGCGCAGCTCGGCCTCAACGTCGCCCTCGTCGAAAAACGCCCCACTCTCGGCGGCACTTGCCTCAACGTCGGCTGCATCCCAAGCAAGGCCCTCCTCGCTTCCTCCGAGCACTTCGTTTTCGCCCAGAAACACGCCGCCGAACACGGCATCAAACTCGGCTCCGTCAAACTCGACCTCGCCACGCTCCTCCAAAAGAAGGACGCCGTCGTCACCAAGCTCGTCGGCGGCGTCGCCCAGCTCGCGAAAGCCCGCAAGATCACCGTCATCACCGGCGCCGCGAGCTTCGTCTCCCCCCACACGATCTCCGTCTCCCCCGTCGGCGCTCCGTCCGCCGCTCCCGCCACGCAACAGCTCACCGCCAAAAACATCGTCATCGCCACCGGCTCCGCTCCCGTCGAGCTCCCCTTCCTGAAGTTCGACGGCCACACCGTCGTCTCCAGCGACGACGCCATCGCCTTCTCCGCCGTCCCGAAAAAACTCGTCGTCGTCGGCGGCGGCGCCATCGGCCTCGAACTCGGCTCCGTCTGGGCCCGCCTCGGCGCCGACGTCACCGTCGTCGAGTTCCTCCCCAAAATCGCCGCCACCTACGACGACGACATCGTCCGCGCCTTCACGCGCATCCTCCAAAAACAGGGCCTCAAAATCGAAACCGGCGCCAAAGTCACCGGCTTCGCCAAAGGCCTGCTCACCGCCGAACGCGGCCCCGAAAAGCTCGCGTTCCCCGCCGACAAAGTCCTCGTCGCCGTCGGCCGCCGCCCTTTCACCGACGCCCTCAACCTCGCCGCCGCCGGCGTCCAGCTCGACGACAAGAAACGCATCCAGGTCGACGCCCACCTCAAAACCACCGCCCCCGGCGTCTGGGCCCTCGGTGACGTCGTCGCCGGCCCCATGCTCGCCCACAAAGCCGAGGAAGACGGCGTCGCCGTCGCCGAGTGGATCGCCGGCAAGCCCGGTCACGTCAACTGGGACCTCGTCCCCGGGATCGTCTACACCGATCCTGAGGTGGCCAGCGTCGGCCTCGGCGAAGATCAGGCCAAAGCTGCCGGCCTAGCGATCAACGTCGGCAAGTTCAACTTCGCCGCCAACGGCCGCGCCATCGCCGCCGACGCCACCGACGGTTTCGTCAAGATCATTGCCGACGCGAAGACCGATAAAATCCTCGGCGCCCAGATTCTCGGCCGCAACGCCGGCGAACTCATCAGCGAGATCGTGACGCACATGGAATACGGCGGCAGCGCCGAAGACCTCGCGCGCACCATCCACGCCCACCCGACGATGAGCGAGGCCGTCAAAGAAGCCGCCCTCGCCGTCAGCAAGAGCGCCCTCCACGCGCTCTGATCCGCCCACAGACCGCGCGCAGCGGCCGCGTTTCTTTGCGAAGCCCTGCCTGACGCCGCAGGGCTTCTGGCTTTGCCGTCGACCGCCCGCGCCCGGATCCTCGCCGTTCCCGATGTCTGCACCCTCCGCTGTTTCGACCGGCCGCTCCCACCACGCCCGCGGCCTCGCGCTCATGGTGCTCTCCGCCGCGGCCTTCACCGCCAACGTTCTCCTCATCCGCGCCCTCGGCCACGTCCAGTCCGTCAACGTTTGGCTGATCTCCTGCACCCGCTTCGTCGTCGGCCTCGCCCTGATCTACGCCCTCTACCGCCGCGAATTCCAGCCGCGCCACCTCGTTCGCAACCCCAAGCTCGCCGTCCGCGGCCTCGTCGGCTCTCTCGGCGTCTTCGGCTACTACCTCACCGTCGTCCAGCTCGGCGCCGGTCGCGCCACGTTTATCAACAACACCTATGTCATTCTAGGCGCCCTCATGGCCGTCGTGCTGCTCGGCGAACGCTTCCGGCCCACCCTCGCTGTTGGCGGCCTCGCCGCCCTCGCCGGCCTCGCCCTGCTCACCAACGCCTTTGGCGCCGGCAGCCACGCCAACCGCTACGACCTCCTCGCCGTCTTTGTCGCCATCGCTTCCGCCTACGTCGTCATCACCATCCGCCAACTCCACGCCACCGAGCACACCGCCACGATTTTCGCCGCCCAGTGCGTCTTCGGCCTGCTCGTCTGCGGCGGCCCCGCCCTTGTCCACCCCGAGCCCGTGTCGCTCGCGGCCTGGGCCGTCATGCTCACCGCCGGGATCTTCGCCGGCGTGGGCCAGCTCGCCATGACCCGCTCCTTCCGCGATCTCCCCGTCGCCGAGGGCTCCCTCCTGCAAATGCTCGTCCCCCTGGGCACGGCCGCCGGCGGCGCCGTCTTCTTCGCCGAACACTTCGCCCTCGCCGAACTCGCCGGCGCCGCCCTCATCCTCGGCGGCACCGCCTTCACCGCGCTGCGCCGTTGACGACCCGCCCGTCCGATCCGAACCTCGTTGGCAAGAGACCTGCTCAGTCGAAGCGTCCCTATCCCAAATCCTTCCGTGTCGATCCTCAGTTCCCCCTACGTCTCGGGCAATTTCTTCGACGAGATGTTCGTGTCTCCCACCGAAGTCCGCCCCCACTATCAACGTCTCGCGGGCCGGCTTGGCACGCTGCCCGTCGCCGAGTTCGACCAGCGCCGCGCCGCCGTCGACCTCGCGTTCCTCCGCCGTGGCGTGACGTTCACCGTTTACCACGACGACGCCGGCACCGAGCGTATTTTCCCCTTCGATCTAATCCCGCGCGTCATCCCCAACGCCGAGTGGACCCGCATCGAGGCCGGGCTCATCCAGCGCATCACCGCCCTCAACCTCTTCCTCGACGACATCTATCACGGTCAAAAATGCCTGAAGGATAAAATTGTCCCCCCCGCGCTCGTCCTCGGCGCGAAGCACTTTCGCCGTGAGTTCATGAACTGCACCGTGCCCCAGGGCATCTACGTGCACATTTGCGGCACCGACCTCATCCGCGACGGCGCCGGCAACTACCTCGTCCTCGAGGACAACCTGCGCTGCCCGTCCGGCGCCAGCTACATGATCGAAAACCGCGCCGCCATGCGCCGCGCGTTCCCCAACCTTTTCGCCAGCTCCGGCGTGCGCCCCGTCGAGGGCTACGCCAATGAGCTCCTCAAAGCCCTCCTCCACATCGCCCCACCCCGCAGCGATAAACCCAACGTCGTCCTCCTCACCCCCGGCGTCCACAACAGCGCCTACTTCGAACACTGCTTCCTCGCCCGCCAGATGGGCATCCCCATCGTCGAGGGCCGCGACCTCGTCGTGCGCGACGCCCACGTCTTCATGCGCACCACCGCCGGTCTCGAACCCGTCGACGTCATCTACCGCCGCATCGACGACGACTTCCTCGACCCGCTCGTCTTCCGCCCCGACTCCATGCTCGGCGTCCCCGGCCTGGTAAACGCCTACCGCGCCGGCCATGTCGCCCTTGCCAATTCCATCGGCACCGGCATCGCCGACGACAAGGTCATCTACGCCTACGTCCCGAAACTCATTAAGTATTACCTCGGCCAGGACGCCATCCTCCCGAACGTCAACACCTACCTCCCGTCCGAGCCGCTCGACCGCAAATTCGTCCTCGAGAACATCGCGAAACTCGTCGTCAAGGCCGCCAACGAAGCCGGCGGCTACGGCATGCTCATCGGCCCCGCCGCCACCAAGGCCGAATGCGACACCTTCCGCGGCCTCGTCGCTGCCAACCCGCGCAACTACATTGCCCAGGATCCCATCAACCTCTCGCGTTCCCCCACCTGGATCGACGGCAAACTCGAAGGCCGCCACATCGACCTCCGCCCTTACATCCTTTACGGCGAAAAAATCACCGTCACCCCCGGCGGCCTCACGCGCGTCGCCCTCCGCCAAGGCTCCCTCGTCGTCAACTCCTCCCAGGGCGGCGGCTCCAAGGACACGTGGGTCCTCCACGGAGACCACTAACATGCCCGCCGCCAAAACTCCCCCCGCCCGTCCGCAGGCCACCGTGATGCTCTCCCGCGTCGCGCACTCGCTCTACTGGATGAGCCGCTACATCGAGCGCGCCGAAAATTTCGCCCGCCTCCTCGACGTGAATCTCCAGCTCCTCCTCGATTTCCAAGGCTTCACCGACACGACCATCAAGGAACACTGGGGCTCCATTCTCCTCAGCTCCGGCGACGAGGAACTGTTCGCCAAGCACTACGCCACCGCCGACAGCCGCAACGTCACCGAGTTCTTCGCGTTCGATCTTCGCAACCCGAATTCCATCCGCTCCAGCGTCAACGCCGCCCGCGAGAACGCCCGCATGATCCGCGACCAGATCTCCGCCGAGATGTGGGAGACGATCAACGAACTCTACCTCTACCTCAACGCCCGCAACGCGGCCGAAATCTGGACCGCCGGCGGCGCCGGTGAGTTCTTCACCAGTGTCAAACGCAGCGCCCACCTCTTCCAGGGCCTCACCGCCTCCACCTACTCCCGCAACGAGGGCTGGGAATTCATCGAGTTCGGCAAATATATCGAACGCGCCGACAAGACGACCCGCATCCTCGACGTCAAATACCACATCTTGCTCCCCAGCGCGTCCGACGTCGGCGGCGCCGTCGACACCGCCCAGTGGCAGGCCGTGCTCCGCTCCGCCAGCGCCCTCGAGGCCTACCGCCGTTTCTACGTCAGCGAAATCCTCCCGTGGAAGGTCGCCGAATTCCTCATCTTCTCCGACTCCTTCCCCCGCTCGCTGCACTTCTGCGTCGCGCAGGTCGACGATTTCCTCCGCCGCATCCTCGGCGACACCGGCCCCCGCCCCCGCACCGCGGCCGGCCGCGCCTCCCGCCGGCTGCTCGCCGACCTCCAGTCCCTCACCATCGCCGATGTCCTCCAGGAACACGGCCTCCACGAATTCCTCGAAGAAGTCCAAAAGACCCTCGACACCATCGGCCACGAGATGATGGAAACGACCATGTTCTACCCGGCCGAATCGTCGGGCGACGTGCAGCAGCAGCAGCAACAACAATAACGTCCCGGTCGCACCGCGCCCGCCGCGACCGCCGGGGCGCCGCCCTTCCGCTGCTCTGCGCCCATGCATCTTCGCATTCTCCACCGCACCACGTTCACTTACGCCGGCAAGGCGCACGACAGCTTCAACGAGGTGCGCCTGCGCCCCCGGGACGACGCCACCCAGCACTGCCGCGACTTTGCCCTCCATCTCACCCCCGCCGCGACCCCGCTCGACTACGACGACCTCCACGGCAACTCCATCCACTACTTCGACGTCCCCGCCGCCCATTCAAAGCTGATCATCGAAGCCGTCTCCACCGTCGACACCGTCCCCTTGCCGGACCGCGCTCCGGTCCCCTCGGTCCTTTCCTCCGACCTCGAAAATTCACCCGAGCGGGAAATGCTCGCGGAATTCTACACCAGCTCCCCCTACGTCCCCCTCGAGGTCGAACTGTGGCGCGAGGCCCAGGACGCCCTGGCCGACGGCCGCGGCGATGTCTGGGGCGACGTCCGCCGCCTCGGCGCCCACATCTACCGCACGTTCGCCTACAAACCCAAGGCCACCGGCGTGAACACCCGCGCGGACGACGCCCTCAAACTCCGCATGGGCGTGTGTCAGGACTTCGCGCACGTCCACCTCGGCCTCTGCCGCAGCCTCGGCATCCCCGCGCGCTACGTCAGCGGCTATTTTTTCAACAACACCCGGCGCCCCCGCGAAATCGAGGCGTCGCACGCGTGGATCGAGGCCTACCTCCCGGGCCACGGCTGGGTCGCCTACGATCCCACCCACGACCGCATCGCCGACGACCGCTACGTCAAGGTCGCCGTCGGCCGCGACTACGCCGACATCCGCCCCGTCAACGGCACCTACCGCGGCGCCCCCACCCGCTCCCTCACGGTCGAGGTCACCGTCCGCGAAACCACCGCGCCCGCCGCCACCGTCCCTCTCGCCGCACCCTAGCGGCCCCCGCGCGCTTTCCCGCCCACCCGCCCGCCGCCATGTTTCTCCGCCTCACCCACCTCACGCGCTACGATTATTCGCAGCCGGTCGCGTTCGCGCCCCACGCCCTCTACCTGCGCCCGCGCGAAACTCCGCGCCAACGCCTCCACGATTTCAAACTCGACGTCACCCCGGCCCCGCGTCGCATCGCCACCCGCGACGCCGAGGACAACGCCCTCGACTGGGCCTGGTTCCCGCCCGATCTCACCGCCCCGCGGCTCGAATTTCGTTCCGAGTTCATGGTCGAAACCCTCGACACCAATCCCTTCGATTTTTTCCTCAAGCCGTCCGCGCTCACGTTCCCGTTCGCCTACGACGCCGCCGAGCGCTACGCCCTCGCCCCGTGCCTCACCGCCCCCCGGGGCACCGACGAACCGCAGCTCCGCGCCTGGCTCGCCCACCACCTGCCGGCCCCTCCGCCCGACACGGTCGCCTTCCTCGCCGCGCTCAACACCACCGTCCGCCAGGCCCTCGCCTACACCCGCCGCGACGAGCCCGGCATCCAAACCCCCACCGAGACCCTCGCGCTCCGCAGCGGCTCCTGCCGCGACTACGCCGTCTTCTTCATCGCCCTCTGCCGCACCCTCGGCCTCGCCGCCCGCTTCGTCAGCGGTTACCTGCACGAACCGCCCGCCCCCGGCATCTCGAACCCCGCCCCCCCCACCATGCACGCCTGGGCCGAGGTTTATCTCCCCGGCGCCGGTTGGCGCGGTCTCGACCCCACGCGCGGGATTTTCTGCGACGACGCCTTCGTCGCCGTCGCCCACGCCTCCCTCGCCGAAAGCGTGAACCCCATCCAGGGCGGTTTCTACAGCCCGGTCCCCGTCTCCTCCCATCTCTCCACCCACCTCACGATCGAGCGCCTCTGAGTGGCACGCGCTCTCCCGCTCGTACATCCGCCTCGTTCTCTTTTCCTCGTCCCCCTCCTCCGTCCGTCGTCCTCCCATGTCCGCCACGCCCTACCCCGCCCCCGTTTGGCAATCCCTCCGCGCGTGCGGCGACGCCGTCGAGGCCTCCCTCGCCCGCAGCAACGTCCTCCTCACGATGGGCGGCGAGCCCACCTTTGTTCCCGTTGCGCCCACCGGCGCCGAGTGGCAGACCGCCGCCCTCGGCCCCACGAAACTCGCCTACGCCCGCCGGCTCGCCCGCGAACTCGTCCGCTCCGCCTTTCCCGGCGCCGTCATCCTCGAAACCGCCGGCAAACATTACCCCGGCGAACCGCTCCCGCGCTGGACCCTCCTCCTTCAACGCCGCGCCGACCACCAGCCCGTCTGGCGCGACATCACCCGCCTCAGCGCCGACCTCGCTCCCGGTCACCACACCGTCGCCGACGCCAAAAACTTCCTCGCCGACCTCGCCGATTCACTCGCCATCGAATCCACCCACAGCCTGCCTTTCGCCGAAACCGCCTCCCCCACCACCATCACCGGGTTCGTCCTCCCCCTCGACCAACCCACCGGCACCTGGATCACCGACGACTGGACGCCCACCCTCGGCGCCGGCCCCCTCCCGCTCTTTCCCGGCGACAGCCCCGCCGGCCTCCGCCTCCCCTTGGAACAGCTCGGCGAAAAAAACCTCCGCCGCGCCCTCACCGCCGAAATCCGCGACGGCACCCTCACCGTCTTCCTCCCGCCCCTGCTCCTCTCGTCGTACCTCGCCCTGCTCGTCGCCATCGAGGGCTCCCTCGCGTCCCAGAAACTCCATGACGTCGTCCTGGCCGGCTACGCCCCGCCCCCCGACCCCAAGCTCCCGACCGTCGGCCTCGCCAGCGATCCCGGCGTCCTGGAGATCAACGTCGCGCCCTGCGCCACGTGGGCCGACTACGACCGGCAGCTCAACCAACTCTACGCCGCCGCCGCCACGTGCGGCCTCTGCGCGCGCAAGCTCCAGTTCAACGGCCGCGAAGTCGGCACTGGCGGCGGCGCCCACCTCGTCTTCGGCGGCCCCGTCGGCCTCCTCTCGCCCTTCTTTGCTTTTCCCGCGCTGCTCCCGTCGACGATCCGCTATTTCCAACATCACCCGTCGCTCAGCTTCGCCTTCGCCGGCGCCTACCTGGGCCCGAGTTCACAGGCCCCGCGCATCGACGAGTCCACCTACGAGGCCCTCTACGAACTGGAAATCGCCTGCGCCGGCGCCGAAAATTTCGGCCGCCCGCAAAACCTCGCCCTCTTCGACCTCCTCTTCCGCGACCTCCTGATGGATCGCTCCGGCAACACCCACCGCGCCGAGATCAGCGTCGACAAGCTCTGGAATCCGTTCGCCCCGAACGGCCGCCTCGGCCTCGTCGAATTCCGCGCCTTCGAGACCCACCCGTCCGCCGCCGTCCAATCCGCCACCGCCCTCTTCATCCGCGCCATCCTCGCCCGCCTCGCCGCCGATCCCTTCAACGCCCCCTTCGTCCGCTGGGCCGGCGAACTCCACGACCGCTTCTTCCTCCCCGCTTTCGTCTGGGAAGATCTCGCGAAAATCTGCGCCGACCTCGCCGCCCATGGCCTCCCCTTCGATCCCGAATGGCTCCGCGCCCCATGGGAATTCCGCTTCCCCAAACTCGGCGAGTTCGCCCTCCTGCTCGAGCCCCCCGCCGACCCCGAAAATCCCGCGGCGGAAAAACCCAAGCCGCAGCCCTTCACCGTCGAGTTCCGCCAGGCCCTCGAGGCGTGGCCCCTCCTCGGCGAATCCCCCAACGCCGGCACCGTCGCGCGCACCGTGGACTCCAGCCTCGACCGCCTCGAAGCCCGCGTCTCCGACGCCACCGCCCTCGACTCCGGCCTCCTCCTCGTCAACGGCCTCCCCTGCGAATTCCGCCCACTCGCCCTCTCACCGTCACCTTCTCCCCCGTCCACCGCTGCGCCTGCCGGCGCAGCCTGCGGTATCCGCTACCGCGCCTTCTATTTCACCCCGTCGCTCCAGCCCCATATCCCCGTCCACGCCCCGCTCCTCCTCGAATGGGTCGACCGCCAGACGCTCACCGTCGTCGCCGCCGCCCGCTGGCACGTCTGGAATCCACGCACCGTCGACTACACCGACCGCCCCGCCGACGACACCGTCGCCGCCGCCCGCCGCGCCGAGCGTTGGGAGCCGTGGACCAAGACCCTCGGCCAATCCCGTTTCATCCCGAAAATCGACTTCCCACCCGAGGGCCGGCACACCCTCGACCTCCGCCGCTACCCCGCACAGGCGAGGTAAACCCGACGCTCGCTCTTCACCTTCGGCGTTCGCGTTCATCGTTCGGCGTTCAGGTTCACTGTTCGGCGTTGAGCCTGGTAAGCTCAGCCGCGCCCGTTCCGCCCGACGCCCTTGTCCTCGAACCTGCAAAAACGGGAGGGCGACTTCGCCGAAAGCCCGCTGGCGGGCGAGCTGACCTCCGGCAGACGGCATCGTTGCGGCTCAGCGCGCGCCCCGCCGTCAGGGCGCCGCGTTCTTTTTCGGTTCTGCCAGCATCGCTTGGAACCGCGCATTTTCCCGCAGCGCGTCAAACGCCGGGGCGAGGCGGAGCTCCACACGCAGCACCGGCCCGACGCTCGTCTTCAGCTTCGACTCCAACAGCGCCATCGCTCGGTCGGGCTCGCCCAACAGGACGAGAATCACCGCCATGTTGGTCGAGTTTTCCTCCTCCGCGGTGGGGGCGAGTTCCATCGCCAGCTCGAGCATTTTTCTGGCCTCGGCTTTTTCCCCGAGACAGGCGTGCACATGCGCACTCCAAAAAACCAAACTGACCTCGTCCGGATCCTTTTCCCGCGCCTTGTCGATCGTCTTCAACGCTCCCCGCCAATAGGATTCGGCCGCCGCCGTCCGGCCGCCGATCGCGTGCACCCGCCCGAGCAACCAGGCCTTCGGCGCCCCGCTCCGATAAAATCCCTGTAGGAAATCGCGCGACACGGTGTTCAACACCACCAGACATTTGTCGGCTTCGCGTTGCCAGAGCCAGAGCTGACACGAGAGCGCGACCGCCCGGTCGTCCAACAACGAGGAGGCCGGCACTTTCGCCAACGTCGCGGCGGCCCCGGCCAGATCCCCGCGAAAATTCAACTGGCACTCCATTTTCCGCAGGAGCGCACCGGAACTCTGGCGCAGGCTGAGCGCCTGGTCGACCGCCTGTTCCGCCTCCTCGTATCGCCCCAGCGTTTCCAAAGTAAAACTCTTCGCCAGCAGGGCCAGCGGATCGCCGCCGGGCAGCGTCGCCGATCGCTCAAAATACGCCAGCGCCTCGTCGGGCCGCCCCTGGCTACGCACCGTTTCGCCGAGCGTGCGCCAGACGCGCTTGTCCCGCGGCGTGCCGACGAGCAGGTCGCGCGACAGCCTTTCGGCCTCCGCCAACGTCGACGGATTGTTGCGATACGCGTTCGCCAACGCCAGCCGCGCCGTCCGCGAGGTCGGGAGCAAACTCACCGCCTGCTCCGCCCGGATGCGGGCCAGGTCATCCGCCCCCGGCGTGTGAAAAAACTCATACTCCCCGCTCGTGACCTGCGCATACACCGCCCACGCCTCGCCGTCAGACGGATCGAGCTCGACCGCCTTTTTGCAGAGTTCGTCGGCCAGCGCCCAATCTGCCCGCGTCGCATCGTCCCACTTCTCCCACAGGAGCGTCGCCTTGGCGGAGAGTTGCCGCGCTTCACTGACCCGCAGCGGTGGCGCCACCCGGGGTCGCGCATCCTTCTGCGGCGTCTTCGTCGCTGCCGCAGGTGCGCCCAACGCGGGGGCCGCCACGACCGGGGTCGGCTTGGCCCGCGACGGTAAGAAACGCACCCAGGCCACGCCCATCGTCAGCGCGAGCAAGGCGCCGAGCAACCACACCCGCCGGCGGCCCGGCGGCCGCGCCTTCGCACCCGCGCGGCCCCGACCGGACGACGTTCCCGCCGCGGTGCTCCGCCGCGCGGCGAACGGCGCATTCGTGGCCCCGCTCGCCGTGCCTTCCAGCAAGGCCCGGACCCGATGGGCCAGCGTCTCGCTCGCCACCCCGTCGGGCAGATAAATCCATTGCACTTCCCGAAACTTCTCTGGCACGAGCGCCGTGACGTCCGAGGTGTCGTCAATCGTGACGGGAAGCAAAAAGGCCCGCTCGTCGGCCATGTCATGCGAGCGGTCGATCGCCATCTTCCACTCCCGCCGAAAATACCCTTCCAGCCGCGCATCCGTCTGCCGCGAAATCACGGCGACAAACAGCGAACATTCCCGGATTTGTCGCCGGATCTTCCCATCCCATGCATCGCCGCCGATCAGTTCGCTCCGGTCGAACCACACCTCGATCCCGTGCTGCTTCAACGTGTCCGCGATCGATTGGGCCGCGGCGTTGTTCTCGCGCGCATAGCTGATAAAAACGGCTGGGGAAACGCTCATAGCGAGCCCTCTACGACGCGCGTCGACCCCGCAGGTTGCACGCACGTGTCCGGCCGAGCAGCCAAAGCAGCGCTCGTCCGACCGACAGGGGCGAGATCGATGCAAAAAATCATTTCCGGACCTATTTCCCACCGGGCATTCGGCAATCCGCAATTCTTAAAGCAGCCGGTCCTCAACCCGCCGCGCACCTCCGCTTCTTGCCGCGCTCGGTTTCCCCGGGTTGAGCCGTGCGCTCCGCACCCGGCTCAACCCGTCCCGCCACGACCTGAGATCCGCCGCCCGCGGAGCGGCCGGCCCACCTCAGGCGGCGCTGGTCGGAAAGTGAGATCTCCCTCCGCACCAGGTCCGACGCCCGCCCAGCCCGCCGGCACTTTGGCATCGCCACCCTCCCCCGCCGCGCCGACCGTGCCCGCCACTTTGCGACCGACCATCCTCCTTCTCTGGGACATCGACGGCACCCTCATCACCTCCGGCGGTGCCGGCGCCCGCGCCTTGCGCGCCGCCCTTCACCGCTCCTTCGCGATCGACGGTTCGCTCGACGACCTCGACTTCGCCGGCCGCACCGACCGCTGGATTCTCCGGAAAATTCTACAGAAATTTGCGCTGCCCACCACCGAGGAAAATTTCCGCGTGCTCCTCGACGCCTATCTCGCCGCCCTCCCGCGCGAACTCGCCCACCCCTCCGCCCTCGTTTTACCCGGCATCCGCGCCCTCCTCGCGGCCACGGCCGGCCATTCCGATTTCGCCCAGGGCATTCTCACCGGCAACGTCCGCCGCGGCGCGCAGACCAAACTCGCCCACCACAGCCTCTGGGACCACTTCGCCTTCGGGGCCTTCGGCGACGACAGCGAACTCCGCAACGAACTCGGCCCCCATGCGCTCCGCCGCGCCCGCGCCCACACCGGCGCCGACTTCGCCCTCGACCGCGTCTGGATCATCGGCGACACCGCGCACGACATCGCCTGCGCCCGCGCCTTCGGCGCCCGCGTGCTCGCCGTCGCCACCGGCGGCCACGCCCTCACCGCGCTCGCCGCCCACCGGCCCGACGCGCTGTTGCCCGACCTCGCCGACACCGCCGCCGTGCTGCGGGTTTTCACCCCGTGATCCGACCGACCCGGCTTCGCCGGCGGCGCGGAAATTTGGTTGGCACGTGTCCTCCCTCGCACCTCACTTCCCGCCCGCGCCCATGAAATTTTTCACCATTGCCATCGGTTCCGACCATGCCGGTTTCGCTTACAAGGAAGCCATCAAGGCCATGCTCCTCGCGGCGGGCCACACCGTGCGCGATTTCGGTACCCACTCCGACGCGAGTTGCGATTACCCCGATTTCATCCGGCCCGTCGCCGCAGCCGTCGCCCGCGGCGAGTATGAGCGCGGCATCGTGCTCGGCGGTTCCGGCAACGGCGAGGCCATCGTCGCCAACCGCATCAAGGGCGTCCGCTGCGGCCTCTGCTGGAACGAGCAGGTCGCCATCTGGAACCGCTCCCACAACGACGGCAACTGCCTCTCTCTCGGCCAACGCACCGTCACCGAAACCGAGGCGCTGCACATCGTGAACGTCTGGCTCGCGACCGAATTCGAAGGCGGCCGCCACCTCTCGCGCATCCAAAAAATCGACGCGGGCTGAAACGCCCCCGAGTTTTGCTCCAGCCAAACGGCGGCCCACCCCGGCCGCCGTTTTGCTTTTCCGTCTTCCCCGGGCAATCCTTTCACCCGTCGCGGATCAAAAGTCCACCCGCGCCGTCTCTCCCAACCCATGGCCCTCGCCTACCACCACCTCTTCGAACCCGGCACCGATCCTTCCGCTCCCCCGCTCCTGCTGCTGCACGGTACCGGCGGCTCCGAACACGACTTGCTGCGCCTCGGTCGCGCGATCTCCCCGGGCTCCGCCCTCCTCAGCCCGCGCGGCAACGTCAGCGAACACGGCGCCGCCCGCTTCTTCGCCCGCCTCGCCGAGGGCGTCTTCGACCCCGCCGAAATCGTCCGCCGCACCCACAGCCTCGCCGATTTCCTCGTCGCCGCCGGCCACCACTACGCCTTCGACGCCTCCCGCCTGACCGCCGTGGGCTTTTCCAACGGCGCCAACATCGCCGTCACCCTCCTGCTGCTGCGTCCGGAAGTCCTCGGCCACGCCATTCTCCTGCGCGGCATGGTCGTGCTCGACCAACCCGCCGCCCCCGGTTCGCTCACCGGCAAGCGCGCGCTCTTCCTCAACGGCACCGTCGACCCGCTGGTGCCCCTCGATCATCCCCCGCGCCTCGCCGCCCTCCTGCACGCGGGCGGCGCCGACACCACCGTGGAGCTGATCGCCGCCAGCCACCAGTTCACCTCCCGCGACCTCACCGCCGCCCAGGACTGGTTCGCCGCGCGTCGCGGAGCGACGCACGGCTGATTCGCGGAGCGCCCATGGGCGGCGGTCCTGGTCCCACGCCCATCGCGGCTGCCAACGTCGGAGCCCGCCGATCGGTAGCCCGACCGTGGCACGGGTCTCCCGACCCGTGATTCCCAGGCCCGCCGTACCCCGCGCGTCGCCGCTCGGCGTTCGACAATCCGCCGCGGGGGCTTACGGTCGACCCCATGTCCACGACCATGCTTTACCGCCCGCTCGGAAAATCCGGCCTGCAAGTCTCCGCCCTCTCCTTCGGCGCCTGGGTCACCTTCGGCAAACAGATCGGCGATGCCGTGGCGCACCGCCTGCTCCACACCGCCTACGACGCCGGCATCAATTTCTTCGACAACGCCGAGACCTACGCCGACGGCCAGGCGGAGATTGTCATGGGCGCCATTCTCGAAAAATCCGGCTGGCGCCGCAGCAGCTACCTGGTCTCCAGCAAAGTTTTTTTCGGCTGCGAAGACGACAAACCCAACCAGTCCGGCCTGTCGCGCAAGCACGTGGTCGAAGCCTGCCACGGCGCGCTCCGGCGCCTCCGGGTCGACTACCTCGACCTCTACTATTGCCATCGACCCGACCCCGCCACGCCCCTCCTCGAAACCGCCCGCGCGATGCACGACCTGATCACGCAGGGCAAGGTGCTCTACTGGGGCACCAGCGAGTGGAGCGCCGCCCAGATCGCCGAAGCGCAGCGCCTCTGCGCCACCCACCGCCTCCACGCCCCCATCGTCGAACAACCCGAATATAATCTCTTCCACCGCGCCCGCGTCGAAGAGGAGTTCGCCCCGCTCTACCGCTCCGCCGCCGGCCTCGGCACCACCATCTGGTCTCCCCTCGCCAGCGGGCTCCTCACCGGCAAATACAACGCTGGCGTGCCGAAACGCTCCCGCCTCGCTACGCCCGGTCTCGAATGGCTGCGCGCGCTGATCCTCGACGATCCGTCCGCCCCCCGGAAACTCGCCGTCGTCCCGCAGCTCGCCGCCGTCGCCGACGAGCTCAGCACCACCCTCCCGCGCCTCGCCATCGCCTGGTGCCTGAAAAACCCCCACGTCAGCACCGTAATCCTCGGCGCTTCCCGCGTGGAACAACTGGAGCACAACCTCGGCGCCCTCGAGGTCGTAGAAAAACTCACGCCCGCGGTGATGAAGAAACTCCACGCCCTTTCCCGGCCGGTCGCCGACTGAATCCGCTCGCGCCCCCGCCCTCCGTGGCCCCCGGCGCCAAGCCGGGTTCGGGTGCCTGCCTACCGCTTCAGCCACGCCAGCGTCACATCCGGAAAATCGGTAAAAACCCCGTCGCTCTTCGCCTCGCGGAACAGCGCCGTCTGCAGCGCGTCCGCCGACGGGCAGTGCTTCGGGAGCTCGTCCACCCGGATCGTGTACGGGTGCACGACCAGTCCGGCCGCGTGCGCCGCCTGCACCAGCCCGGTCACCTTCCGCTCCTTGGCGCTCGTCCACGTCACGATGCGCCCGAGCGACGGACCGATCCCGTCCACCACCGTGGCGAGTTCCCGCAAACCCGCCTCCGTGCACAGCGCGCCGTAGTCCGTGCCGTCCGCCCCTTTCGCCTTGGCCTCGAGCAGCATCACCATCCGCCCCTTCCACCCGAGTTCACCCCGGATGCGTTTCACTTCGGCCAGTTCAAAGCACTGCAAAAAACACGCGTCCTGCTTCGTCGCATAGCCGTAACGGGCAAGGATCGGCAGCACGATCCGGCTGATGTCGTGGCCCTGCTCGCGATGCCACTTCGGTTGTTTGATCTCGGGATAAATGCCCACGGCGCGGCCCATGCTCCGGTTGAGCCCTTGGATGAGTTGCAGCTCCTCCTCCAAGGTCGAAATCCGAAACTCCGACGAAGCGACCTCCGACGGATAGCGCTGCGCAAATACCGCCTCGCCCGTCTGCGCGTTGAACCGTTCCGCCACCCGCAGCTGCTTCAGCTCCGCCACCGTGAAATCGAGCGCATAGTAGCGGCCGTCGGCGCGCTTCCGCTCCGGATACCGCTTCGCCACGTCCGACACCGTATCCACAAAAATATCATGCAATACCACCGGCACGTCGTCCTTCGTCAGCACCAGGTCCTGCTCCAGAAAATCCGCCCCCAGCCCGTAGGCCAGCGCCTTCGACGCGAGCGTGTGCTCGGGCAGGTAACCGCTCGCCCCCCGGTGCGCGATCACCAGCGGCCGCGTTTCCGCCGCCCAACCGCCGCCCACCAGCATGCTCGCCACCGCCAGTCCCCTCAGGATTTTTTTCATGGTAAAAGCGCCCCGCTCGTCTTCCGGTGCCCCAGCGTCATCGCACTGAACCCCATCGTCAGCCCACAGCACCCGATCATCGTCACGAACACGCCGTTCCAGCCCCACGTCTCCGCGATCCAACCCACGCCCGCCCCCGAGGGCGCCGAACCGAGGAAATAGCCGAAAAACCCCGTGAAGCCCGCCGCCGTGCCCGCCGCCTTCTTTGGCACCAGATCCAACGCATGGAGGCCGATCATCATGATCGGTCCGTAAATAAAAAACCCGATCGCAATCAGCGCCGCCACGTCGATCCAGTAGGGCCCGCGGCCGTTGAGTCCGTAGACCACCAGCCCCGCCAGCGTGAGCGCCATGAACAAGATCGTCGCCGGCGCGCGCCGCGCCTTGAACACCCGGTCCGAAATCCACCCGCACAAAATCGTGCCGGGAATCCCCGCCAATTCGAACGCCGTCCACGCCCAGCCCGATTCCTTGAAATTGAACCCTTTCGCCGTCTGCAGATACGTCGGAATCCAGTTCACCACCCCGTAGCGCACGAAATAGACGAACGCGTTCGCGATCGCGATCGCCCACAGAAATTTGTTGTTCAGCACGTGGCTGATGAAGATTTCCTTAAAGGTAAACGTGCGCTCGTGCTCGGCCGAATAATTCGCCGGATAGTCGTTCTTGAACGTTTCAATCGGCGGCAATCCGCAGCTCTGCGGCGTGTCGCGCAACAGCAGCAGAATCAGCCCTGCCACCCCGGCCGCAATCGCCGCGTTGAAATAAAACGTCGCCCCCCAGTCGCCCAACCGCACCACCGCCCACGTGGCAAACACCGCGACCAGCGCGCCGCCCACGTTGTGCGCGACATTCCACACCGCGACGACCTTCCCGCGCTCCTTCGTGCTCCACCAGTGGACCATCGTCTTGCCGCAGGGCGGCCACCCCATGCCGTTGAACCAGCCGTTGAGGGCCTGCAGCGCAATGATCAGCGCCAACGAGTCGTAAATTGCCGGCACCGTGCCGAACGCAAACGTCACCCCGCTCGTCAGCAACAGTCCGAGCGCCATAAACCAGCGCGGATTGCTCCGGTCCGACACCGAACCCATGATGAACTTGGAAAGCCCATACGCGACGGACAGCCCCGTCATCGCCCAGCCCAGCTGCACCTTGGTAAACTCCGGGTGCGCCTTCAAAATCGCCGGCAGCGCGAGCGCAAAATTGTTGCGCACGAGGTAAAACGCCGCATAGCCGACAAAAATCCCGGCGAACACCTGCACGCGCAGCCGCCGGTATTCCGGATCGATGCGGTTGGCGGGCAGCAGGGGCAGGTCCGGGGCGGGTGTGAGAAAGGAAAACACAGGGGTGGGGTTGGGGGGAACGATGAGCTAAAGTGCCGGCGCCCGGCTATGCAACCCACGGCCGCGCGGCCGCACGCGCCGTTTCGGCCGGGGCCGGCAGCAGCCAACCGCGCGCCAGTTCGCGGTAGCCCCGCACCTGCGCCGCCACCCACGCGTCGTCGCGCCCCAGTTCATCCGCCAGCAGCCTCGCCACGACGGGCGCCGCCTCCATCGACGCCCGCGCATCCAGCACCAGCGTCCGCGTGCGCCGCGCCAGCACGTCTTCCACCGTCCGCGCCATCTCCTGCCGCGCATGCCACACCACCTCCGCCCGCCGCAGCGCACACGCCGGATGCACCGGCCCGGCCAACGCCGGGTTGCGCCTGGCCAATTCGGCGATCGCGGCCCCATCGCTGCCATAGATCCGCAGCGCCCCGGCGGCCGCACCCGTCGCGCCCGCTCCGTGAATCGTCCGCTCCGCCGTCGTGCTCGGCGTGTGCCCGAGGCCCGCGACCCGCTCCGCCTGATCGACGACGTCCTCGGCCATCTTGCGGTAGGTCGTCCATTTCCCCCCCGTCAACGTGATCAGCCGGCTCGGCGAAATCGCGATGGTATGGTCGCGCGACAATCTCGCCGTGTCGCCGGCGCGGCCCCGTTTCACCAGCGGACGCAGGCCCGCAAACACACTCAGCACGTCGCCCTCCCCCGGATCCCGCACCAGATATTTCCGGGCGTGGTCCAGAATGAACGCCACTTCTTCCGGCAACGCCCGCGGCGCGATCGTCGCGGTCACGTTCGGCGTATCCGTCGTGCCCACCACCACCCGGCCGTGCCACGGGATCGCAAACAACACCCGGCCGTCCGCCGTCTTCGGAATCATCAGCGCACTGTCCCCCGGCAAAAATTCCCGCGGCAACACGACGTGCACCCCCTGGCTCACCGTGACCATCGCCACGGTCTTCGGCTCGTCAAACCCCCGCACCGCATCGACGAACACCCCCGTCGCATTGATCACCGCCCGCGCCCGCACCGTAAACTCCGCGCCGGTCTCGCCGTCGCGCACCAGCACCCCGCCGACCACGCCCCGCTCCTTCACCAGCCCCACACAGGCGCAGTAATTCACCAGCACCGCCCCGCCCTCCACCGCGGTCTGCGCCAGATTGATCGCGAGCCGCGCGTCATCGAACTGGCCGTCGTAATACAACACGCCACCCCGCAGCCCGTCCGTCTCGATCGTCGGCAGGTGCCGGATCGTCTCGGCGCGCGACAGCCGTTGCGACGCCCCCAGCGAGAGCCGCCCCGCCAGCCCATCGTAGAGCGTCATCCCGAAGGCATAATAAGGTTTCTCCCACCACGAGTAACTGGGAATCACGAACGGCATCGCGTGCGCAAGATGCGGCGCGTTGCGCAGCAACCGCCCGCGTTCCCGCAGGGCCGACGTCACCAGCGAGAGATTGCCCTGCCCCAGATAACGCACGCCGCCGTGCACCAGCTTGGTCGAGCGGCTCGACGTGCCCTGCGCAAAATCTCCCTGCTCGATCAGCGCCACCCGATAACCGCGCGCCGCCGCATCGGCCGCCGCGCCCAGTCCGCTCGCTCCGCCGCCGACCACGAGCAAATCGAAAACCTCCGAGCCGGCGCGCAGACGCGCCATGGCAGAATCACGATGCATGGAAACCAAAGGCCGACGGCGCCGCGGTGGCGGCACGCGTGATTAGAACTTGCGGGAAAAATCGAGCGTGAACTGGCGGCCGCGCGGATTCGCACTGCCGGAAAAATAACCGTATTGCTCGTCGGCCAGCTGCGGCGCGCGGTCCAGCACGTTGTTGATGCCCCCGCGCACCGTCACGCCGCGCAGCCAGGCGCGGGCGCCCTTGTCGAACCGGTAGGAGAGCCACGCGTTGTGGCTGAAGGACGGATCGACCCGCAACAGATAGCGGGTCACCCCGTTGTCGTTGAACACCGTGATATAGCCCGGATAACCCAGCGCGCGGTAGATCGGCTCGGTCGTGGCGGCCGACGTGTCGACAAACGACCCAAAGTAGCTCGTGAACCAGCCCGCCGACACCGGGCCCTGCCGCCACGAGACCGACGCATTCGCGCGCCAGCTCGCCCGCCCGTTGCGGCCGAGTTCATCGAGAATTGGCGAAACTTCGTCGGCCTTGGACCGGCGCAGCACATAGTGCGTCGCCTCGCTGTTGAACGAAAACTGCCCGAGACGCGTCTTCGGCCCGCGCCATTGCACGCCGACCTCATAGCCCTGGATGTCACGGCCGCTCAAATTGAGATAGTCGTCGATCACACTGATAAACTCGCCGACCGGTGCGCGGCGGCTGTTGTTCGTGGCCTGCCGGGCATTGTAGGCGGCGAAGGCCACGCGATCCTCCGCGCTCACGGGCTTGCGGATAATCTTGCTGGAGCCCTGGTACGCCGCCGTGCCGGAGCCCAGATCGATCTGGTCGATGGGCGTGCCTTTCGCCAGCGCCGCCTTGGTGGCCAGATCCAGGATCACTTCGTCAAGATCGATGGCCGAACCGGCGCCGAAATTCTCGATCACTTTGTTTTGATTCAGGTGGAAATAATCGAACGTGAGCGAAAGACCGCGCACCTTCGGCACCTCGAGCACGAACCCGGCCACCCACGTCTTCGCTTCCTCCGGTTTCAGGTTCTGGTTGCCCTGCCGATAGGACGTCCGCTGTGCCGTGCCGTCCGACGGCAGCGCCGTGACCTCGAACCGATACGGATCGTCGGCGCTGATTTGGCGGCGTAACGGCGTAATATTGGTCTGCACCAGATTCGGCGCCCGGAACGACTCCGCCACCGAGGCCCGCAGCTTGAGAAAATTCGCCGGTTTCCACACGATGCTCGCCTTCGGTTTTGCCGTCTGCCCGTGGATCGAAAAATGCTCGTAGCGGCCCGCCAAAGTGACCTCCAGCGCCTCGATGAGCGGCGTGCGGTTTTCGCGCGTGACGAAGGGAAACGCCGCCTCGAGATAGCCCGCAAAAATCGTCTGCTGCGCGCTGATCGGCACATTGGAACTGAGCGCGAGGAAATCGTTGTCGCCCTCGCGCAGGTAAGGGAAATCGCTGCCGGACCCGGGCGGATTCAGGCCGACGTAGCCCGCGCGCTTGTCGGCGTAGGTTTCATAGCGCACCTCCGTGCCGGTCGCCACGCCGATCTTGCCGCCGTTGAAGACCCGCCCCAGCTGACCGTTGACCTTCGCGTCCCACAGAAACAGCCCCGTCCGCCCAAACCGGTCTTCGTCGCCGTAAACCGCATCGACCACCGCCGTCGGATTCTTGAACAACTGGTCCACCACAATCTGGTTGTTGACGATCTTGAAGGTGACGGGAAACGGGTTGAACGCCGTCGTGTCCGTGCGGTTCAGCGCCCGGCGCAGCAGCGACTCACGCACTTGGAAATGCTCGTACTCGTGCGTCTGCGCACCCGACGCCACCACCGCGGACTCCCACTCCCACGTATCCCGGAATTTTCCGCGCACCCCGCCGAGCACCCGCCAGGAATAGGTGCGCACCTCGGTCACGCGCGGCTTGAACCCGTCGCCCGTGTTCTGCCCCGGCGAGATGCCAGTCCAGAGCGACACGTCCGCCGGCGTGCCGGTCAGCCGCGGCGTGCCGTCCGCATTCGGCGCTCCCGTCGGGCTGTAAAAACGCACGCCAAACGGGTTCCACGGATTCGTGGCCGGCAGGTAAATCCCCTGATCGTCCGTGTTCTTGAAATTCACCGGCTCACGGCCGGTGCGGCTGTAAGCCCGGTAAAACAGCAGGTCCCCGAACACGCTCAGCCGGTCGTTCACCCGGTGATCGAGGAACGCCGCGAACTGCACGCGGTCGGTCGCCGGCACGAGCATCTTCCATTTGTTCCAGTTCGAAAACGTCGCCACCTCGGGGTTGTCGATATTCGTCGAAAGCGCCGTTGGCTTGAAACTCACGCCACTCGGGCTCGGCCAAAGATAAAACATCCCGTCCGCCGCCATCGTGGCCACCCCGGTCGGCGGCGTGGTGCTCGTCGTGATGCCGGTGTTGCCGGCCGGACGCGCACCGACAAAGGTCAGAAAATCGGGCTGGATCGTGCCGCGCTGCCACTGGCCCCACTGGTTCGTGGCGTTAGCATTGCGAAAATCATTGTCCCGGGCAAAAAACGCGCCGGTCGGCGAGGCGGGATCGACCAGCGGAATCCCGTTCCACGGCGCCGGCAGCTGGCGGCTCACCCGCAGATCCGCGTTCTTCGCCCAATCGCGGTCGTGCGCCGCCAGCGCATCGCGGTGAAACACGTCCAGCGACAGCGACACGTGCGTCTTCCCCTTCGTAAATCCGTCAAACACCGTCGCGCTGAACTCGTTCGCCCCACCGTGCTGCGTCGCCGAGCCCTTCACCGCCAGACCTCGGCCGACCCACGTCCGCGACACCAGATTGTTGATCACGCCCGCCGCGGCGTCGGAACCGTAAATCGCCGACGCCCCGTCGCGCAGAACCTCCACCCGGTCGACCATCGACCGCGGGATCGTATTAATGTTCACCGCCAGCGAGGGCACGCCGTTTTCCGCCATGGAGATCGGATGCGGCGCCATGCGCCGGCCGTTGAGCAGCGTCAGCGTGCTGCCCGAACCGATGCCGCGCAGGTCGACCGAGGCGACATCGCCGCGCGCAAGCTGCGGTCCATTGTTGATTTCCGTGATCCCCGAAATTTCCGCGGCGCCGAGCGTCTCGAACAGCTCCGCCATCGTCGCCGCCCCCCGCGCGTCGAGGTCCGCTTTCTCGATGACCGTCACCGGCAGCGCCGTCTCGGCGTCCACGCGCCGGATGTTCGAACCCGTCACCGTGAAGGCTTCCAGTTTGACGGCCTCGTCAGCCCGTCCGCCCGGCGGGTTCGCGGTCTGCCCGGCAGCCGGCGCGATCTGGACCAACACTGCGGACACGAGGAGAGTGAGTTTGCGATTCATGGTGCGAAGATCCCTCAGGCGTGGCCGTTGCGCCGCTCGCGGTCGAGTAAAACGTTTATGCGCATAAATATTCTAGCTACAAATTAACCGAATCGTCACATTGCTCGGCCCCTTCCCGTCTCCCCCCGCCCGCCATGCCCAAAAAAGAAGCTTATCCCGACGAAACCCTCCGCATGGCCGCCACGCTCTATTACACCGACGGGCTGGGGCAGGCCGAGGTCGCGAAACTCGTTCGCGTCTCGCAGACCAAAATCTCCCGGCTTCTCGCCGTCGCCCTCGAGCGCGGCATCGTGCGCATCACCGTCGAGGAATACCTCTCCCGGAACGAAAAACTCGAGCACCGGCTCTGCAGCCGCTTCGGCCTCGAGTCGGCCGCCGTGATCAAGATCGCGAAAAACGCCGGCAGCGCGGCGACCCGCCACGCCCTCGGCCACTTCGGCGCCCCTTTCGTCGCGGCAATGCTCCCGGTCACCGGGGTCGTCGCCGTCGGCGGCGGCCGTAGCGTGGCCGAAGTCGTGCAACGTTTCCGGCGCGGCGAAACCCGCCGCCTCACCGTCGTCCAGGCCATGGGCAGCATCGACTCCAGCATTTCCCAAGTGGACGCCCTCGAACTCGGCCGCGCGATCGTCAAACTTTGGGGCGGGGAGTTTCTCACCCTCAGCACCCCCGCCTTCGTTTCCGACAAAAAAACCCGCGATTTCTTTCTCGCCTCGGACCAGATCACATTCGTCTGGCAACACCTCCGCCGCGCCGATGCCGCCCTCGTCGGCGTCGCCTCCCTAGAGAACTCCGTCTACACTGAGCGCGGCGTCCTCACCGCCGCCGATATCGCCCACCTCCGGGACTGCGGCGCCGTCGGCGAGATCTGCGGACGCTTCTTCGACGCCCGGGGCAAAGAGTGCGCCTCGCGGTGGCGCGACCGCGTCATCAGCATCGAACTCGATTACCTGAAAAAAATCCCGCACGTCGTGGGCATCGCCGCCGGCGCCGAACGCGCCGCCGCGGTCGCCGCCGCGCTGAAGGGCGGCATGGTCAAGTCCCTGCTGATCGACGAGAGCGGCGCGCAGGCGCTTCTGGCCGGGTAACCGGCGGGTCGCCGGCGCAGGGCCAAATCTCTCGCTTGCCCACGCCGCGGCACACCTTCACGGTCCGTCCCAAAGTTCATGGCCTTTCCTCCTCCTCCCGCTCTCCTCACGCGCGCCCTGCACGCGGCGGAACTCGCGACCGATCCCTCCGCGGCCCTCCTCCGGGTCTACGCGTGGATGCAGCTCGCACGCACCGGCGACAACCGCATCCTCGATCTTTTCCGCCAGGGCCTCATCCGCGGCACGGTCACCGGCGGCCAAGGCAACGAGGGCCTCGTCGTCCCCCTCGCCCTCCTCGCGGACAAAGCCACCGACGTCATTTCTTTCACGCACCGCGGCTTCGGCGGCCACCTCGTCTGGAGCGGCCATCTCTGCGACCATCTCAATCAGTATTTCGCCAACGCCGCCAGTCCGACCAAAGCCCGCGAGGGCAACATTCACCACGGCGATCCCGCCGCCCGCTCGCTGCCGATGATCAGCCACCTCGGCGCCATGCTCGCCAATGTCGCGGGCGCCACCGATTCCCAGCGCCGCCTCGGCCGCCCCGCCGTCGGCTTCGCGCTCTTCGGCGACGGCGGCTCCAGCACCGGCGACATCCACGAGACCCTCAACCTCGCCTCGCTCCTCTCCCTGCCCATTCTCTTCGTCATCGAGAACAACCGCTACGCCTACTCCACGCCCGTCGCCGAACAGTTCGTAGCCGGCACCGAACTCTGGCGCCGCGCCGCCGGCTACGGCATGGAGGGGTTCGCCCTCGACGCCACCGCCGATGTCGCCGCCACCGCGCGCACCCTCGCTGCCGCCATCGAAAAAGTCCGGACCACTTCGCGGCCGATGCTCATTGAGGCGCACACCCTCCGGCTCCGCGGCCACGCCGCGTACGACACCTGCGACTATCTGCAACCCGGCGAAAGCGACGGGTTCTTTGCCCGCGACCCGCTCCCGAAGATCCGCGCACAACTCGCCGCCGCCCTCGGCACCGCCCGCCTCGACGCCGTCGACGCCGAACTCTCCGCCTTTCTCGAGGCCTGCGTGAAAACGTCCCTCGCGACGCCCCGCCCCGCCGGCGACATCGCCGCCCTGGAGCGCGACCTCTTCGCTCCGCCGGCCGACCCGCTCCCCTGGGTCCCGTCCCTCGGCTCCGACCGCTCGTCGCTCTCGACTGCCCCGACCCCGCTCAACTCCGCCCAGGCCCTCAACCTCGCCCACCGGAAAATCCTCACCGAACGGCCCGAATCCCTCGTCCTCGGCCAGGACATCGGCACCTACGGCGGCGCCTTCAAGGTCACCGACGGCCTCCTCGCCGACTTCGGCCGTCCCCGCGTCTTCAATACCCCCCTCGCCGAAAGCGCCTGCACCGGCTACGCCGTCGGCCTCGCCCTGAACGGCCACCGCCCGATCGAGGAGTTCCAGTTCTCCGATTTCGTCACGGAGGCCGCGACCCAGATCACCCTCAACGCCGCGACCTACCACTTCCGCTCCGGCGCCGCGGTCCCGATCGTGTTCCGCCTCCCCACCGGCGGCGGCCTCACCTTCGGCTCCTTCCACTCGCAGGAGCTCGACTCGTTTCTCCTCGCGATGCCCGGCCTCAAGGCCCTCTACCCGAGCACGCCCCAGGACGCGTTCAACGCCCTCCTCGCCGCCTACGAGGACAACAACCCCGTCCTGCTCTTCGAACACAAGGCGCTCTACCGCCGCGGTAAGGCGCCCGTGTCCTGGGATCCCAACTACCGCGCCGTCTGGACGCCGCGCCAGCTCCGCACCGGCGATTTCGCGACCTTCGTGACTTACGGCGACATGGTTTCCCTCGCCGAGGAAGCCGCCGACTACTTCGCCGCCGAATACGAAAAATCCTTCGACCTCTTCGATCTCCGCGCCCTCTCGCCGTTGAACCTCGACGCCATCGAGGCCTCCCTCGCCCGCACCGGCCGCCTCGTCGTCCTCCACGAGGGCCGCCGTACCCACGGCTTCGGCGCGGAACTCGTCGCCCGGCTCACCGAGACCCATTTCCCCGCCCTTAGGGCCGCTCCGCTTCGCCTCGCCTCCCTCGACCTCCCCGTCCCCTTCGCCCCCGAGCTCGAACACGCCTTCCGCCCCACCAAGGAAAAAATCATCGACCGCATCGCGGCCTGGATCGGATGACCCCGCCCATGTCTCCGCCTCCGTCCCGCGTGCCCCCCGCCGTCTGGTCCGCAATTTGCCTCTTTGCCATGGACGTCGACGGCGTCCTGACCGACGGCACCGTGCAGATCTGCTCCGACGGCTCCGAAACAAAAGCGTTCTCCATTCTCGACGGCCTGGGTCTTACCCGTCTCAACCGGGCTGGCGTCGCCGTCGCGTGGATCAGCGGCCGGGCCTCCGGCGCCACGACCGCGCGCGCCACCGAACTCAAGGTCCCCCACCTCATTCAGGGCCGCACCGACAAACTCGCGGCGCTGCAGGAACTCGCCGCATCCCTCGGCCTCGCTCCCGCGCAATGCGCCTACATGGGTGACGACGACATCGACGCGCCCGCGATCGCGTGGGCCGGCGTCGGCATCGCGCCCGCCGGCTCCATGCCCGCCGCCCTCGCCGCCGCCGACTGCGTGCCCGTCCGTCCCGCCGGTCGCGGCGCCGTGCGCGAAATCTGCGAACACCTTCTCGCCGCCCGGGTCTAGCGCGCCTCCCGTGCCCTTGTTCCCCCGCAGTCCCGCCGCCTTCGCCGCCCGCCTCCTCGCCAGCGGCCTGCTGCTCGCGCCCATCGCTGCGCTCTCCGGCGCCGTCCCCCCCGCCCCGGTCCCCGCGAAAAACTGGGTGCTCCCCCTCTTCACCGCCAAGGACGGCTTCCGCTCCATGACCCTCCGCGGCTCCGAAGTGCGCCCTCTCGGCACCACCCGCATCGAGGTCACCGACCTCAACATCACGGTTTTCTCCGGCGACGCCGCCGCCCACGTCGAGACCATCCTCCTCAGTCCCGCCGCCGTTTTTCTTCCGAAGGAAAAACGCGCCACTGGCGAAAAATCCGTCCGCCTCATTCACGACGATATCGAAGTCACCGGCGAAGGCTGGACCTATGACCACGAGGCCAAAAAAGTTTCGCTCGCCCGCCACGTCCGCGTAGTTTTCTCCGCCCAGTTGAACGACATCCTCAAATGATCTGCCGCCCGCTCCTCGTCCTCCCGCTGCTGCTCGGAGCCTGCCTGCAGCCGATCCCTTCCGCCCTGGCCCAACCGGCCGCTCCCGTCGCCGCCCCAGTCACCCCGATTCCCACCGTCATCGAAAGCGCCGGCCCCGCCGAAATGGTCAGCACCGCCACGGAAACCACCTTCACGTTCCGCGACCAGGTCGTCGTCACCGCCACCAACCTCCGTCTCACCTGCGACCGCCTCATCGTCGTCGCAAAACGCACCGGCGATCCCAAGGCCACCCTCGGCAAACAGGAAAACTTCAAATCGCTCATCGCCACCGGCCACGTCCACCTCGTGCAAAACGAGCGCGAGGCGTTCTGCGAACGCGCGGAAGTCCTGCCCGGCGACGACAAGGTCATCCTCACCGGTAACCCCGCCACCGTCCGCAGCCACGACGGCCGCTACGCCGGCAGCGGCCCCGAGATGACGCTCCTCCGCGGCGAACAGCGCGCCGTCATCAAGGCCCCGCGCTTCGTCCTCCCGCCCATCAAGGACCTCGGTCCCGGCAAAGGCAAAGCTCAGGCCGCCTCACCGGCCCCCGCCGCCCCGTCCGCGCCCGCCCCCTGATCACGGTGCCGATCGCCCCCGTCCCACCCCCATGAGCGCTCCCGTCCCGCCCACCTCCGAAATCCGCACCGCGGGCCTCGTCAAAACCTTCGGCGCCCGCACCGTGGTCGACGGCGTCAGCGTCCATTTCCGCGCGGGCGAAGTCGTCGGCCTCCTCGGCCCGAATGGCGCCGGCAAGACCACCACTTTCTATATGATCGTCGGCCTCGTGCCCGCCACCGCCGGCCGCGTCGCGCTCGACGGCACCGACATCACCGCCCTGCGGATGCACGAACGCGCGCGCCATGGCATCGGCTACCTGCCCCAGGAAGCCTCCGTCTTCCGCAAACTCACCGTCGAGGAAAACATCCTCGCCATCGTCGAAGTCGCCGGCATCCCGCGCCGCGACCGCGCCGCCTGCGTCGAGGAGCACCTCACCGAACTCTCCCTCACCCACGTCGCCCGGCAAAAAGCCTACACGCTCTCCGGCGGCGAGCGCCGCCGCCTCGAAATCGCCCGCGCCCTCGTCACCCGCCCCAAATTCCTCCTCATGGATGAACCGTTCGCCGCGATCGATCCGATCTCGGTGGCCGAAGTACAGAAAATCATCCTCCAGCTCAAATCCCGCGGCATCGGCGTGGTCGTCACCGACCACAACGTCCGCGAAACCCTCCGCATCGTCGACCGCGCCTATCTCGTGCACAAGGGCAAGATCCTCAGCGAGGGTACCGGCGACTTCCTGATCAAGGACGAGCAGGCCCGGAAATTCTACCTCGGCGAAAATTTCGATCTGTGATCCGGGTCAAGTTGGGAGTTGAGCGCCGGGAGTGGAGCGCCAAACCTCGCCCCATCGTGGCGTCCTCACTCACCTTCGTTCGGGTTTGAGATCCCCAGCACTCAACGCTCAGATTCCGCCTCTCGCCCTTCCTCCCCATGCAAAAAGCCATCCACGGCATCACGGTCGCTCACTTCTTCGAGACTTACCGTACGAAGCTCCAGTTGGAGACCGTCACGGCCGACGCCGGGATGCACCGGCTCATCCATGAGGGCAGCATCAACCGCCCGGCTCTCGCGCTCACAGGCTTCTTCAAATATTTCGCGCACCGCCGTATCCAGGTCCTCGGTGCCGCGGAGATGACCTACCTCAAGACCCTCTCGCAGCGCGCGCAGGTCCTCATCTTCGAACAGATGGTCCGCAAAGGCATCCCGTGCCTCGTGCTCACGCGCAACTACATCCCCACGCATCCCATGCTCGCCGTCGCCACCGAGATGCGCCTGCCCCTCTTCCGCACGCCGATGATCACGATGAATTTCGTGAACCTCGCCACCCTCTGCATCGACAACGAATTCGCCCCCAGCGGCACCGAACACGCCACCACCCTCGATATCAAGGGCGTCGGCGTCATGCTCCGCGGCGATTCCGGCGTCGGCAAATCCGAATGCGCCCTCGCCCTCATCGAGCGCGGCCACTCCCTCGTCGCCGACGACCTCACCGTCATCAAGCTCCTCGACGAACGCGAACTCATGGCGTCCTCCCGCCCCCTCAACCGCGGCTACATGGAATGCCGCGGTATCGGCATCATCAACGTCGGCGAAATGTTCGGCATCAAATGCGTCCGCCTCGAAAAACGCATCGACATGGTCGTGTCCCTCCGGGAGTGGACCCCCGAGGCCATCGAGGAGCGCACCGGCCTGGAGGAAAATTATTACGAAATCCTCGGCCGGCGCGTCCCGCACATCGAACTCTTCGTGCGCCCCGGCCGCGATATCGCCCGCCTCGTCGAGGTCGCCGCCCTCACCCAGGCGCTGAAGAAGATGGGGCATGACCCCGCGAAGACCTTCAACGACCGCCTCATCCACTTCATGAGCGAACAGGCTAATCAGCCCGCTCCCACCAAAATCAAGCCCACCGAGCGCGAGGAGCGCCCCGACAGCGCCCTGACCTCCGAGTAGTCCCGCCGCCGGGGCGCGCGTCACTTTTCAGGTGACGCCCACCCCCGCGCCCCTACGGTCGCCCACATGTCATCTCCCGCTCCGCGCGCCGCCGGCCGCAAACCCGACCAACTGCGTCCGATTTCCTTCGAGGCCAACATCGCGCCCCACGCCACCGGCTCGGTGCTCGTGTCCTTTGGCCTCACCCGCGTCATCTGCGCCGCCACCATCGAGGCAAACGTCCCCACGTGGATGAAACAACAGAAGGTGCCCGGCGGCTGGCTCACCGCCGAGTATTCGATGCTACCCTACTCGACGCTCGACCGCAAACCCCGCGAAATCTCCCGCGGCAAGGCCGACGGCCGCAACATCGAGATCCAGCGCCTCATCGGCCGCTCCCTCCGCGCCGTCCTCGATCTGAAAAAACTCGGCCAAAACACCCTCTGGCTCGATTGCGACGTCCTCCAGGCCGACGGCGGCACGCGCACCGCCGCCATCACCGGCGCCTACCTCGCCGCCCGCCTCGCCATCCAAAAACTCCTCGACGCGAAAAAAATCGCCGAGAACCCCCTCACCGATTCCGTCGCCGCCGTCAGCGCCGGCATTTTCGACGGCCAAGCGCTCCTCGACCTCGACTACCTCGAGGACAAGGACGCCGAGGTCGACGCCAACATCGTGATGACCGGCCGCGGCCAGTTCGTCGAGGTGCAGGGCAGCGGCGAGGAAACCACGTTTTCGGGCGACCAGCTCCAGTCCCTCCTCGGCCTCGCCCAAACCGGCCTGAAGGAACTCGCCTCTCTCCAGTCCGTCTTTCTCGCGCGCCAGTTGCTGAAAATGTAGGGCGCATCGGCCGCCCGCGGGCCGCTCCCGGCGCGGCCGCCCACCCGCGCCCGCCCCCCCTCCGCCGGTTTGCCCACGTCAACCGGCCTGCCCGGCCCACCGCGTGAGCCCGCCCGTGCGTCCGTCAGATTGCCGGACCATCCGCGCGGGAAGAGGGCGCCCATCTCCAGCCGGACGGTCCTCACCCGCCGCCCGGGCGCACCGCTCCCCTCGCGGTCAACCCTGCTTCTTTTCCGGCTCAGCCTTCGCCGCGCCGAAATTCCCGCTCTCCGCCGCCCGCACAAATCCCTCCGTCACGCTTTTCAGCTCCTCCCACCGCGAACGGATTTTTCGCGCCTCCTCCTTCGTGATGATGCTGTCCGCCGACGAAATCGCGATCGCCGCCAACATGTCCGCAAACTCCTGCACGATCCCATTCGTCAGCGGGATGAGCGCCTGGTTCGGCGGCAGGTTTTGCGGATTGCGGATATAAAAACCGTCGGCCTGTTCGCACACCCACTGCGCCACCCGCGCGTCCTTGGTGATCCGGATGAGCTGGCCCACGCGGTCCAGCGGACTGCCCGTGCCGCTGCCGCTGTCGTCCTCGGGCAGTTCGGCCCATTTGTAGATCAGCGAGAGCGACAACTGCATCTCGGCGGCGATCTGTTTCGCGCTGGTCCGCTTCAACACGTCTTTCATCACCTCGTGCGATTCCATGATCGCGCGAGCCTGCCGCCCCGGCACTGCGGCGCAACATTGTAAGTAATTTTCCCGCGCATAAATCCTCCTCTCCGGCCCTTCCAGGGGGTCCCGCTCCTCCGCCCTCCCTCCCCGGCCCGCGCCCCGGCGGCGAGAAATCCCGTTCAGTCCCGGTGCGATTCCCGCCGCCAGCGACTCCGCAGGTGTGATGACCGACGAATCCGAACGTCTCCGCCGCTCTGCCAAACGATTCAGCCCCACCCATAAAAGCGACCTTTGCCCGTGACGGGAAGAAACAGGATCCTGTTTCCTAGGAGTCAGCCGTAGGCCGCGTGCTGGCGCGCGCTCGGAAAACGCGCCCGCCAGCGGGCGGCCGATGACGTCCCTGTTCGGTTTTTGCCTGCTCGAGGACCCTGGCTTCGAGCGGAATCGACCCGGCTAAGTCCGCGCGCCCTCGGACCGGGCCTTCGCCCAGTCGCCGCCGTCGGCACGAGCGCCCGCGCCAGCAAGCTCACCGGCGACCCCACCGCCCTCCTCAGCCAGCTCCTGCCCGCGATCGAGGCGCTCACCGGCAGGCAAATTGAAAAACCTTCCGCATCGGCCCCGCTGCTCCACCGCGCGATGGAGAAAAAGGCCCTCTGCGCCACCGCCCCGCCCGGCCATGGGGCCGCTTTGATCTCCCGCGCGGCCCGACCATCCTGTTCCGGCCGCTTTTTTTTCGTGCGTCCCCTCCCCCGGCTCTGACTAACTACCGGTTTTCCCACTCCCTTTCCCATGAATATCCACGAGTATCAGGCCAAAGCCCTCTTTGAAAAATTCGGTATTGCCGTGCCCAAGGGCACGACCGCCACGACGCCCGAAGCCTTCATCACCGCCCTCGCCGACCTCCCCGAAGGCCCCACCATGGTAAAATCCCAGATCCACGCCGGCGGTCGCGGCAAAGGCACCTTCACCGATGGCTTCAAGGGCGGCGTCAAATTCTGCAAGACCAAGCACGACGCCCGCGAGATGGCCGCCAAGATGCTGGGCAACACCCTCGTCACCGCCCAAACCGGCCCCGCCGGCCGCAAGGTCCAGACCATCTACTTCACCGTCGCGAGCGAAATCAAAAAGGAATACTACCTCGCCATCCTCCTCGACCGGAACTCCGCCAAACCCGTCATCGTCGCCTCCACCGAAGGCGGCATGGACATCGAGAAGGTCGCCCACGACACCCCAGAAAAACTCTTCAAGATCATCGTCGACCCCGCCTACGGCCTCGCCGATTTCCAGGTCCGCGAACTCATCTTCAAGCTCGGCCTGACCGGCGCCGAAGCCAAGAACGCCGCCAAACTCATTCGCAACCTCTACACCTGCTACTGGGAGACCGACGCCGCCATGCTCGAGGTCAACCCCCTCATCACCACCCCCACCGGCGAAGTCCTCGCACTCGACGCCAAGGTCTCCTTCGACGACAACGCCCTCTTCCGCCATCCCGAGATCGTCGCCCTCCGCGACCTCAACGAAGAAGACTCCAAGGAAATCGAGGCCTCGAAACACTCCCTCAGCTACATCGCCCTCGACGGCAACATCGCCTGCCTCGTCAACGGCGCCGGCCTCGCGATGAGCACGATGGACATCATCCAGCACTTCGGCGGCACACCCGCCAACTTCCTCGACGTCGGCGGCGGCGCGACCAAGGCCCAGGTCATTGCCGCCTTCAAAATCATCCTCGGCGACCCGAACGTGAAGGGCATCCTCGTCAATATTTTCGGCGGTATCATGGACTGCAACGTCATCGCCCAAGGCATCGTCGAAGCCGTCAAGGAAGTCGGTCTCACACTCCCCCTCGTCGTCCGCCTCGAGGGCAACAACGTCCTTGCCGGCAAGGCCACCCTCGACGCCTCCGGCCTCGCCCTCGTCTCCGGCAGCACGATGGCCGACGCCGCCCAGAAAATCGTCAAACTCGTGGCCTGAGCGCCTGCGGCGCCGTGGAAGCAGGCCGTTTAGGTTCAAGCAACCTCTCCCCGCCTCCCCCCGCCCTCCTCCCTTAAACTTAACCTTCCACCTTAATCTCACCGCGCGCCGCGCGGTATCACCATGGCCATTCTCATTACTCCCTCTACCAAGATTCTCGTTCAAGGCATCACCGGCGATTTCGGCGGACGCCACGCCAAGCTCTCCCTCGACTACGGCACGCAGGTCGTCGCCGGCGTCACCCCCGGCAAGGGCGGCCTCGTCTTCACGCACGGGGCCCACCAGGTCCCCATCTTCAACTCCGTCGCCGACGCCGTCAAAGCCACCGGCGCCACCGTCTCCGCCATCTTCGTCCCGCCGCCCTTCGCCGCCGATGCCATCCTTGAGGGCGTGGACGCCGGCCTCGACCTTGTCGTCGCCATCACCGAAGGGATCCCGGTCAAAGACATGATTCGCGTAAAGCGCGCCATGCAGGGCAAAGCCACGCGCCTCCTCGGCCCCAACTGCCCCGGCATCGTCACCCCCGGCACCGGCAAAGATTCGTCCGGCGGCTGCCGCATCGGCATCGCCCCCGGTTACATTCACAAACCGGGCCACGTCGGCGTCGTCTCCCGCTCCGGCACCCTCACCTACGAGGCCGTCTTCCAACTTACCTCGAAAAACATCGGCCAGACCACCTGCGTCGGCATCGGCGGCGACCCCGTCAACGGCACCTCGCACCTCGACATCATCAAACTCTTCAACGCCGACCCCGAGACCCACGGCATCATTCTGATCGGTGAGATCGGCGGCAACGCCGAGGTCGAGGCCGCCCGCTGGATCAAGGCCAACTGCAAGAAACCCGTCGCCGGTTTCATCGCCGGTGCGACCGCCCCCGCCGGCCGCCGCATGGGCCACGCCGGCGCGATCGTCGGCGGTGCCGAGGACACCGCCGCCGCCAAGATCGCCGTCTTCAAGGAATGTGGTATCGAGGTCGCGGAGACGCCCTCCGACATGGCCGACGCCCTCCTCCGCGCCGCGAAAGCGATGGGCGTGACGCTCACCTAACCGTCCACCGGTTTCCCTGCAACGCCGCCCCTCGCCGGGCGGCGTTTTTTTTCGCCCGCCCCCGAGTTCCGCCCGCCCGTTCCAACCAGCCCAAACCTCACCCGCCCAAACCCGCCCATCCAACTCCCCCGCCCGCCGCCACGTCCGCGTTTCCGCTCTCGCGCCGCCCGTTTGCCTTCCCGCAAAAACGTCCCGGCCCCGCGGGCGACCGCCCCCGGCTGCGCTGCCGGCAAATTCCGCCACGCGACTATTCCAGCCGGGAAACGAAATCGCCTGCCGTTCATCGCGGGAAGGGGTTTGCCCATGACCTCACCCGCAGGGCGCCTTTCGCCGGGTTGGCTGCTATCGGAAATCGCCCGACTCGCCGCTTTCAAAGAGCCCAATCGGTTAGCCAGAGGGAATTAGCCTCCGGCTCTACACCACCGGACATGCGGGTCCGCATCCGGCGGTTACGTTGCGTTTACCCTTCGCGGCCGGCACCGGAGCTTTCGGCGCCAGCGGGTCATGTTCAGCGATCCAGTACGCCAATACGTTGGGCCGCCCACCGTGCCCATCACCGCGCGCCCGCGCTCCCATGGCCGGCCGCGGAGATCCGCGGAGCAGCCGGAAAAACCGGTCGTCCCGCCGACGTTCGGCTCTATTCCCCACCTGCCCCGCGCGACGAATCAGGCCCCCTACGCGCGGCGCGCCACCGTCAAAACCATCGTCGCGGAACATCGGTCGCCCATGGCGCGTCTTCCCCACGTCGCCCCCATGAACCCACTCCGCCGCCCTTGCGGCCTCGCGTTGGCCGGAGCCCTGTTGCTCCTCGGTGCCTGCGCCTCCTCCCCGATGTCCCGCATCGATGCCAAGCGCGCCGTTTACGAGACCTGGCCGATCGATGTCCAGGAAGCCGTGGTCCGAAAACAGGTCATCCCCGGCCTTACGCCCGAGATGGTCGAGGTGGCCCTCGGCAAACCCACCGAAGTCCAATCGCGCGTCGGCAAGGTCGGCCCCGAGGAAGTCTGGATCTACCGGAAATCGTCCGCGGCGTTGCCCGGCCTGCTCCGCCACACCGGGCTTTCCGGCGTCGGCGTCAGCACGGGCACGTCCGGCCGGCGGGGCGGTTCCAACGCCCCTTCCAAGGCGGACGATCAGGAAATCGTTTTCCGCAACGGCACCGTCCTGCGCGGCGCGTCGTAACCCGCGCATCGCGCGCGACGACCGCCGCCCCATCAATGGTCCGATCGGCTGCCGCGGTCCCATGCCAACGCGCCGACCTCCGCCGCGACGAAAAAAATTCTTGGTTCATGGCGTGAGCCGGCTGCACGCCGGGCAAAAAGTCGGATGCGATGACCATTGCCGCGTTGCACCGCCGGCGGGTTCACCCCAAATCCCCTCGCCATGAATATCTCCGGCCGCCCCACCCGCACTATCTGGCCGTCCGCCGACGGGGTCGCCGTCGAGATCATCGATCAAACGCGCCTCCCGCACGCGTTCGTTACCGCCCGGCTCGCCACCCTCGACGACGCCGCGCACGCCATTCGCGCCATGCTCGTGCGCGGCGCGCCGCTGATCGGCGCCACCGCGGCCTGGGGCCTGTGGCTCGCCCTCCGCGCCGATGCGTCCGATGCCGCCCTGGCCCGCGCTCACGCCACCCTCCTCGCGACGCGCCCGACCGCCGTGAATCTCCGTTGGGCCCTCGACCGCGCGCGCGCGCATGTTGCCCCCCTCGCCCCGGCCGCCCGCGCCGCCGCCTCACACCGGCTCGCCCGGGAAATCTGCGACGAAGACGTTGCCCTCAACCGCGGCATCGCCACCGCCGGCCTGCCCCTCCTGCGCGCCATCGCCGCCCACAAGCCGTCCGGCCAACCCGTCAACGTGCTCACCCACTGCAACGCCGGTTGGCTCGCCACCGTCGACGTCGGCACCGCCACCGCCGCGATCTACGCCGCGCACGACGCCGGCATTGCCCTGCACGTCTGGGTCGACGAGACTAGGCCCCGCAACCAAGGCGCCAGTCTCACCGCCTGGGAACTGCTCAACCACGGCGTGCCGCACACGGTGATCGCCGACAATGCCGGCGGCCATCTCATGCAACACGGCCAGGTCGACCTCGTCATCGTCGGCACCGACCGCACCACTGCGACGGGCGACGTGTGCAACAAGATTGGCACCTACCTGAAGGCGCTCGCGGCCTCCGACAACCGCGTGCCGTTCTACGTCGCGGCGCCTTCGCCAAGCATCGATTGGACGCTGCGCGACGGCTTACGGGAAATCCCGATCGAAGAACGCTCCGCCCGGGAAGTCACGCATCTCACCGGCCGGTTGCCCGACGGCACGGTCGCCACGGTCGCCCTGCTCCCCGACGGCAGCAGCGCGGCCAACCCCGCCTTCGACGTGACCCCGGCCCGCCTCGTCACCGGCCTGATCACCGAACGCGGCCTGTGTGCGGCGAACGCCGCCGCCTTGCGCGCATTGTTCCCGGACAAGGTCATTGAAACCTGACCGGGCCCGCCGCGCCCACCCTCGCGCGCGGGTGCGCGGTCGCGTTGGCCCACGCCTCCCACTCAATCTCGAACAGGAGATCGTCGCGGCAAACGACGCAGTGCGGTTTCACGACCCGCATCGCGTGCCGGTTCCGTTCCGCGCACCCCTCGTTGAAAAAACGCCGATGAGACCAACGTCCTGGGGGTTTTAGACTGTCGGCCCGCCCGGAGGCCGGGTTGCCCGCCCACCGGGCGGGCCGACAAAGGCAAAGTCTGAACCCGACGGGACGTTGCCCTTCCACGGCTCGCGATACCCGACAGTCGCGCGCGTGACATCGCGGTCGTCCATGCCCCGCGACTGCACGATTCCGGCGATCACCTCCCTCGTCCGATCGACCGATTGCTTGGCATCGCCCACCTAGGCGGTTTTCCCGCCGGGCTGGATGCGCGCGGTGCTCGCGACGAGCAACCGCCGCCCGCCGCTGGAATCGATCTCCATCGCGCAGCTGAACGCGCGGCCGCAAGCGGGAGCGGGACCTTGCAGCGGCGAGCCAATCTCCTTCGCCCGTACGCGATCGCCAATCGGCCCGGCGAACGGATCATCGTCATCCGCCCGCGGATCGCCGAACGCGCGGAGGTCGGCGATGAAGGTTGTTCGATCCGCCCGCGGATCGCTTCCCGACGCTGCTCACCCATCGGCCGTCCAGTCAGACCGACGCATTGGCGGTGAGGCCGACGCTGCCATGGTCGCGCCGACCTTCAAGACCGCCGCAAGGAACTGGGCCGGCCGTGCGGGATCAAGGGGCTGTGCTGTCGCAGTTTTTGGGTGACGGAAGCGGCGTGCCATCGGGCGATCCCAGCCTACAACCGGTGCGGGCTGCTGCAGCGCCGACTCGGCCAGCTCGGCCGGTGCGAGTGGGCGACGCTGCGCTGGCGGCTGTTCACCCGCGCCGCATTCTTCAGCCGCGCCCACGGCAAGGCGACGCTCAAACTCGCCCTCGACGGCCCCGCGCCCCGCGACCGGTGGGTCGGGTGGCTCGAAAAACTCACTGCCCGACCCAACGGCCATGCCCTCGCATCGCGCCAAGCCTGAACCTAAATTTCATCGCTAAAAAAAACTCCGAGTGAATCGCTCCGGCTCAGGCGGAATCCGGCGACACCGTCACGGTGACGATCGCCGGCGATGCCGCCACGCTGAAGCCCGGTACGCGGGGCAATCCGCTGCTCACGGCTTCGGCGAGCGCCCCACCACCAGGACCCAGGTCAACCCGCGCTCGCCCCTCGGTAGCGTGCCGGCGATCCCGTTCGACGTGGTCGCCCCCGCCCGTCCCTCGGCCGGACCGAGGACTGCGTCATCCCCGCGTGCGCGCTTGCCACCTCCGGGGATTGCAGCATCTGATCGGACATGCGCTCCCCCCACCGCGTTCTCCTCGCCGCCCTCGGCCTGTTCATCGTTGCGTCCCTCGCCCGCGCCCATGCGCCGGCGACGGACATGTTCGGTGCCGCCCAGAAATTCCTCGGCGCCCTCGATCCTGCGCAGCAGAAACAGGCCACCTTTCCCCTCACCGACAAGGAGCGCGAAAATTGGTTTTTCACCCCCGTACCGCGCCAGGGTCTGGCGTTGAAACAGATGAACGAGGCGCAGCGCGCCCTCGGCCTCGCCCTCCTCCGCACCGGTCTCGGCCAGCGCGGCATCGTCCGCGCCGAAGCCATCATGTCGATGGAACTCGTGTTGAAGGAACTGGAAAAGGACACCCCGCCCGGCCGCCGCGACCCGAGCAATTACCTGATCACAATCTTCGGCACACCGTCGGAAAAAAATTCCTGGGGCTGGCGCTTCGAAGGCCACCACCTCTCGTTCAACTTCACGCTCATCGACGGCGCCCACGTGTTTTTCGCGCCGGCCTTCATCGGCAGCAATCCGGGCGAAGTGCTCGCCGGCCCCCGCAAGGGCGAACGCGTCCTCGGCGAAGAGGAAGACCTCGGTCTCGCCCTCATCAACGCCCTCGACGACGCCCAGCGCAAAGTCGCGATCGTCGCCGCCGAAGCCCCCAAGGAAATTGTCACGACCAACAAACACCGCGTCGACCCGCTCACTCCAGTCGGCATCGCCGCCGCGCAACTCACCCCGGCCCAACGCGCGAAACTTTTCGGACTCGTCAAAGTCTATGCCGCCCGCGGCCGCACCGAACTCGCCGATGAAACCTTCGCGAAGATCACCGCGGCTGGTCTCGACCAGGTGACCTTTGCCTGGGCCGGCGCGTTGGTCCGCAGTCAGGCCACCTATTACCGCATCCAAGGCCCGACCTTCCTCATCGAGTTCGACAACTCCCAGAACAACGCGAACCACATCCATACCGTGTTCCGCGATTTCAAAGGCGACTTCGGCGGCGGCAACGACGCGCTCGCCGAGCATTACGCCAAAGAACACAAACCGTAGACGCCCCGCGGCGAACGCCAGACAGTCGGGCAGTGCAAACCCGTCAGTCGGCGGAGGATAGCTGCGGCCAAGCACGGCGCGGACGCCGGACCGGTGTCCGCTGGGGCATTTTCCCGAAAAATATTCTGGACGACCGGCGGAGGATCGTCACCGTGCGCCTTGCATCAGGAACGAACTGGCCGTCAAAAAGCCGGTTCCGCCAACCGGGCCGGGAGCGGCCACGGTGGATCGGGGACAGCCTCGGATGTGCGCAACCCGCAAGGGAAGCGAACCAAGAACGCTCCCGAAGACGAAACCGATCTGATGCCCAGATCGGTTTTTTGTTTTCAAAACCTGCTGCGCGATAACTCCCAAAAAGACACATCACGCATCATGAATACCCTCGCCACCCTGCCCGGCATCCGCGTCCGCACGGAGAACGAGAACCATCACCTGTGGAACAACCACGGGACTTGGTTCCTGCACTACACCATCCACCCGACCCCCTTCACCAAGGAGCGCATCCGCCGCTCGCTCGGCACGAAGGACGTCCTCATCGCCCGCGAACGCCGCGATGCCTTCTTTACCCAGCTCGCCAGCGAAGCCGCGAAGGCCGCTGCCAACTCCCCGGCCCGCAAAGCCGTCGCCGCCTGATGGTCCGACCGGAGGGACGCCGAGCCCGGCGCCCTCCCCAAAAGGCCGGCGGCTAAAACCGTCGCGCCTTGCCAGCTCACGGAATGTTCAACCGTTGGCCGGACGCCATGCGCTCTCGCCCTTGAGCCGTTCGCCGTTGGCGTCCTTTACGTTTTTCGCGAAGCCCCGACCGCTGGCGTCAGCGTCCGCCAGGCGGTTGAGCGCCTCCGGATCGCCCGGTTCCACCCGGGCGCGCTCCGCACTCAGATCAACGTCCTTTGAACTCTGGACTTTTCGGTCGCCGCGAGCGCCAGCGAGTGGACGGATCACCCCTCGCTGGCGCCCGCGGCGACCCGGCAAATTAAAGTCTGAATTTTTTGGGCGATTGATATCAGATCCGCCTTCGCGCGCACCGGCCAGACCGCCGGACCGGCCGCGACCAACGCAGCAGCGGGCAGCGCCCGCTACCGAGGCGTAAGCACGCAGTGCGCGGATGACGCAGAGAAACTGCTCCGCTTGCCCGGCCGCGTCGCCACGCGCGGTCGCCGGGACCGTTCAGCCGGCCGCGACCACGCGGCACGGCAGGAGGGCGGCATCGGTCATTCCGTGGATGATTTTCTTGTCCGGCGGGCAAAACGTCGCGAGCGCGCCCGAGAGCTGCGCGCGGCCGTCGATCAAAAAATAGTAGGGGCAGAGGCGGAGCCGCCCGGCCTTCGCCACCGCCGCCACCGGGGTGTCGACGCCCGGCTCGTAGAGCGGATGCTCAATACGGCGGGGCTTTTTATAGGCCTGGAGCAGATGCAGGTTGGCCGGCGCGAGCGCGATGGCGTGTTCGACCCCCGCCTGCCACTCCTCGCGCGAACAATCGCGGCCGAGCACCACGCTGCGCGCGCCCCACGCCGTCTCGTGGTAGCCGCTGATCTTGATGATGAGGTCGCGTTCCTTCTGCGACGCGCCCGCGAGGCCGCGCCAGTCGTTGAGCGAACGGCCCCCGACGCGCGGACCGTCGAGCACGGCGCCCGGCGGCAGCGGCGCGGGGTCGATGATCCACGACGGCGGGATGAGCGCGCGCAGAAGTTTGAGCGCCCGTCCGCTCAAGGCCTCGGCCCAGTAGTCCTGCAGGAGATGATGGTGGAAGAGCGCGAGCGTGAGTTTTTCCTCCTGGAACGGCCGCATCGGCGGAGCGATCGCGACTTCCCCGGCTTCCCATGATTCGAAAATAAATTGCTTGGTGCGGATGTTTTCTAAATCGAAGAGCTCGAAGAACCGGTAGAGCACGTCGATCTTCTCCGGGTTCCCGTCGGAATCGTAGTAAAGCGAATTTTCGAGGGGAAAAATCGCCTCGGGCCTCAAACAAAACACGCGCTTGCCGAGCCGCTGCAGCTCGTGGGCCAGCCACTCCATCTCGGGGCGGTAGGTGGCGGCCTCGTCGCTCACAATCAGGGCGATCAGGGGGTTCGGCACACCGGGGCGCAGCGCCGCGAGCGCGGCGTGGAAATTCCGGATCATCGCGTCCCCGTGGCCGAGCACCGCGCGATCCGCCGCGCCGCCGTAGAGGCGGTTCAAGCACGCCGTGAGCCCAATGCCACCGGGCACGGAATCGAGCTCGGTCAGCACAAAACCCTCGTCGGTCAGCAACAGATCCGGCCGTAGCACGGTCGGGAACGCCCCCCGGTTTTTCGGATCACGGGCGTGCGCGACGAGGGCCGGCGGCTTGCCGCGGTCGAGGTATTCGGCCACCCACGGCGCGAGCAGCGGTTGGTTGCGAAGCAGATTTTTCCCAGCCACGGACCGCAGATAGAGCGTCTCCAACGCCTGGTGAAACTCCAGACAGGCGCCCCCGATGGCCTCGAGCTGCGCGTGCTGGTCGGGCGTCAGCGGCCACGCCTCGGGGGAGAGCTGCCACGTCTTATCCTCGAACAATGGCTGCGCGGCGAGCGTGGAGCGGATGTGTTCGTAGGACAGGTGGGACATGGTGCGAAAACGTGCCCGTTCACCTAACCGTTCTCGTGCTCCACCTCAAACGGACGCGGGCGATTGCGAGCACGAAGCACGGACACGGTTGATCACTCCTCCATCTGGATATCCTTGTTCCGGTGACGCGGGCAACCCGCCCGGAGCCAGGCGTTGATGAAACGGTCGAGGTCGCCATCGAGGACGCCCTGGGTGTCGCTCGTGCTGATTCCGGTGCGCAGATCCTTCACCATCTGGTAGGGCTGGAGCACATAGCTGCGGATCTGCGCACCGAACCCAATCTCGCCCTTTTCGCCGTAAAATTTGTCCATCTCGGCGCGCTGCTCGTCTTGCTTCTTTTCGTAGAGCCGGGCTTTGAGGACATTCAGGGCGGTGGCCTTATTCTTGATCTGCGAGCGTTCGTTTTGGCAGACGACGACGATGCCCGACGGGATGTGCGTGAGGCGCACGGCGGAGTCCGTGGTGTTGACGCCCTGCCCTCCCTTGCCGGAGGAGCGGTAAACATCGGTGCGGATCTCACCCTCCGGAATTTCAATCACGATGTCGTCGGTGATTTCCGCGACGACATCGACCGCGCAAAACGACGTGTGGCGGCGCTTGTTGGAATCGAAGGGGCTGATGCGGACGAGCCGGTGCACGCCGCGCTCGGCCTTGGCGTAGCCGTAGGCATTTTCACCCTTGATCAGAATGGTGGCCTTGCTGATGCCCGCGGTGTCGCCGGGCTGCACGTCCATGAGTTCGACGGTAAAATTCCGCCGCTCCGCCCACCGCGAATACATGCGGAAAAGAATATCCGCCCAGTCGTTCGACTCGGTGCCGCCAGCTCCGGACTGGATCGAGAAAATCGCGTTGTTGCGGTCGAACTGCCCGGTGAGGAACGACGCGATTTCCAGTTCGTCGAGCTCGGCGACGAGGGCGGCGAGCGTGACCTTGAGCTCCTTGTCGTAGGCTTCCTGGGCGACGGCGTCCTCGCCCTCCATCAGCTCCATCATGACCGCGAGGTCGTCGATTTTCTTCTGAAACGCGACGACCGGAAGGACGGCCTTCTTCAGGGCGTTGAGCTTGGCGATGTGTTTTTGGGCCTTCTCGTTGCTGGTCCAAAAATCGGGCGCGCCCATCTGGGCGTCCATGGCCTCGATTTCACGCTGCTTTTGGTCGCAGTCAAAGAAACCTCCATAGATGCCCCGAGCGCTTCTTGATGGATTCGATTTGGTTGAGATTTTCGGTGGAGACCATGGAGACGAGCGGTCATCGCCGCAAAGTGCGACGGAAGTCGCAAGGGGAAAATCGGACCGGCGCAGACTTTGCGCGGACGGAGACGCCCCCGCCCGCGGTCGCGCCCTCGCCCGCCTCAGCCCCGGAGCACGCCCGCCGCCTGCTCGGCGAGGAAACTTGCATAGGTCTTTTCCACGCCTTCGCGTAGGGCGATCTTCGCCTGCCAACCCAAGCCGGCGAGACGCGACACGTCCATGAGCTTGCGCGGCGTGCCGTCGGGCTTCGTCGCATCCCACGCGATGCGTCCGCCGAATCCTGTGACGGCGGCGACGCACTCGGTGAGTTCGCGGATGCTCACCTCCGAGCCCGTGCCGACATTGATCCAGTCCGGCGGACGATCGAGCTTGAGCAGAAACGCGCAGGCATCGGCGAGATCGTCCACGTGGAGAAATTCGCGCTTCGGCGTGCCCGTGCCCCAGGCCACGACCTCGGCGCGGCCGGCGGTTTTGGCCTCGTGAAATTTGCGGATGAGCGCGGGCAACACGTGCGAATTCTGCAGGTGGTAGTTGTCCCCGGGGCCGTAGAGATTGGTCGGCATCGCGGAGTGAAAAAGTACGCCGTATTGCTTCCGGTAGGCTTGGGCGAGCTTGAGACCCGTGATTTTCGCAATCGCATAAGCCTCGTTCGTCGGCTCCAGCGGGCCGGTCAGAAGGCACTCCTCGGGCATCGGTTGCGGCGCGTGCTTCGGATAAATACACGAGCTGCCAAGGAAGAGCAGGCGTTGCACGCCCTGCCGGTAGGCGCCGTGAATCGTGTTCGCCGCGATCGCGACATTCTCCCAGAGAAACTCGGCCGGGTAGGTGTTGTTCGCATGGATACCGCCGACTTTCGCCGCGGCGATGATGGCAACATCGGGCTTTTCCGTCGCGTAAAACGCCTCGACGGCCGACTGCGACGTGAGGTCGAGCTCGCGGCGCGAGCGGAGGAGCAGCGTGGTGCCCGGCTCGCGCGCGAAGCGCCGCACGAGCGCGCCGCCCACCATGCCGCGGTGACCTGCGATGTAGACCCTCATGCGAACGGCGCGCGGGACGGATTGGGCAGATTGGCGATCTGCGCCTCGCGCTTAGCGAGTTCGAGGTCGGCCTCGGTCATAATTTTTACGAGCTCCTTGAATTTGACCTTCGGCTCCCAGCCAAGCTGGCGCTTCGCTTTCGCGGGATCGCCGATCAGCAACTCAACCTCGGCCGGACGCTCGTACCGGGCGTCGTAGCTCACGTATTTCTCCCAGTCGAGATTCAGCAGGCCGAAGGTTTCCTGGATGAATTCCTTCACGGAGTGCGTCTCGTTGGTCGCGACCACGTAGTCGTCCGGCGTTTCCTGTTGGAGCATCACCCACATCATCTCGACATATTCCTTCGCGTAGCCCCAGTCGCGGCGGGCGTCGAGGTTGCCCATGTAGAGCCGGTCCTGCAGGCCGAGTTTGATGCGCGTGGCGGCGCGGGTGATTTTGCGGGTTACGAAGGTCTCGCCGCGGCGCGGGCTCTCGTGGTTGAAAAGAATGCCGTTGGACGCGTGGAGATGGTAGCTCTCGCGGTAATTCACCGTCAGCCAGTAGGCGTACATCTTGGCGCAACCGTAGGGCGAACGCGGCCAGAACGGTGTCGTCTCCGTCTGGGGGACTTCCTGGACCTTGCCATACATTTCGGAGGAAGAGGCCTGATAGAACCGGCATTTTTTCACGAGACCCGCCTCGCGGATCGCCTCGAGGATGCGCACCGACCCGAGGCCGACCACGTCGCCCGTGTATTCGGGAATATCGAACGACACGCGGACGTGCGACTGCGCGCCGAGGTTGTAGATTTCGTCCGGCTGGAGTTCGTACAGGAGCTTCACCATCTGCACGGAATCGGCGAGGTCGCCGTAGTGGAGGTGCAGCTTCACGCCGTTGACATGCGGGTCGCGATACAAGTGGTCGATGCGGCTCGTGTTGAAGGTCGAGGCGCGGCGGATCACGCCGTGCACCTCGTAACCCTTGGTGAGCAGGAGCTCGGCGAGATACGATCCGTCCTGGCCCGTGATGCCGGTGATGAGAGCTTTTTTCATGAAAAGGAGCGCTGAAACTAGGCGACGCCCGGCCCCGCCGCAAGCCCGCGTAATGGACGATGTCGACCGCAACGTGGACAAAGTCGACCGGCCCGCGCTCGCCCGAGCCCAGCCCCGGCGCGCTTGTCGCGCAGGCCGCTGCTCGCGGGAAGGGCCACCCGCCGACCGCTTCTTTCGATCCCGAAACCCGGCGAGCTCACCCCGGTCATGCGCTGCGGCCATCCCGTCCCGACACCGGTCTCGGGGTCCACGACCGGGGCCCGGGCCTCACCGACGAAGATCGGAAATCGCTTTTCCAACGCTTCCGCCGGCAGAGGGCGACGCCGGCCGAGGGCGACTCCTCCCCAGGCCTGGGCCTCGCCCTCGTGCCCGACCTTCTCACGCCGCACGGCGAGCTGTCCCTCGCCTTTGTTCCGACCTCGCCACCCGGCACCACCCCCCGACCGCCCCCCGCTCTGGCCGCCCCGCGATCGGCCCCCGCAGCCGCGGCACCGGCGCCCCCGCCACGGTCTCGGGCCCACCGCGCCGCCCGGTCAACCCAGCGATTTCAGCAACCGCGCCAGCTCCGCGCGCTTCGCCTGCTGGTCGGCGAGCTGCTTGCGCGCACCGTCGAGCACGGCCGGCGGGGCCTTGCTCACAAACGCTTCGTTCGCCAGGCGCGCCTCCGTGCCCGCGATGTGTTTCACCAACTGGTCCAGTTCCTTCGTGAGCCGCACTTTCTCGGCCCCCGCGTCGACCGTGCTCGCGAGATCGAGATAAAGCGTGCCGAGCGCCGTCACCGCCGCGGGTGCACCGTCGACTTTTTCCCGGCGCTCAACGCTTGCGGCCCCGCACATGCGCGTGAGCTTGGCGAGGTTCTCCGCCACGGTCTGCCACTCGCGGTCCGTCGTCGTGAGAAAAAATTTCACGTCGCGCCGGCTCGCGAGATTGTGGTCGGCCTTCAGCGCGCGCGCTTTCGCCACCAACTCTTTGAGCGTCTCAATGGTGGCGGCGGCGGCGGCGTCCAGCACGAGGCCGTGGGGCACGGCGGCATCGGCCAACGACGAGGCGTTGGCGAGGTGCGCGTCCGCGATGAACCGGCCGTCGGGGCCGAAACCGAGCTGGTGCCAGAGTTCCTCCGTGATGAAGGGGATGAACGGATGCAGCAACAGCAGCGTCTGCCGCAACACCAGATCCTGGATCGCCAGACAGGTCGGCTTGGTCGCCGCCTCTTGGAGCTTCGCTTTCGATACTTCCACATACCAGTCGCAAAAATCGTTCCAGAAAAACGAATACAGCGCCTGCACTGCCGCGCTGAATTCGAACGCGGCAAAGCACCGGTCGACCTCCCGCGTCGTGCCCAGCAGCCGCTGGAGAATCGCATGGTCGTCAGCGTCGAATTGGCCGGGCGAGAGGCGGGCGAGAATCGAGGCGAGCGACGAGTTGTCGCCCGCCTCGCCGCTCATCTGGCGGAACCGGCACGCGTTCCAGAGCTTGTTGCAGAAATTTTTTCCGCTCTCGATCCGGTCCTCCTGAAAGCGGATGTCCTGACCCTGCGGCGCGATCGACACGATGCCGAACCGCAGCCCGTCCGCCCCGTAGGTGTCGATCAGGTCGAGCGGGTCGGGCGAATTGCCGAGGGACTTCGACATCTTCCGGCCCTGCTGGTCACGGATGATACCGGTGAAATAAACGTGTTTGAACGGAATCCGCCGCTCAATCGGCTCGCCGGGCCGCATGAATTCCAGGCCGGCCATGATCATGCGCGCGACCCAGAAGAAAATGATGTCCGGGCCCGTGACGAGCGTCGTGGTCGGATAGAAATGGTCGAGACCCTGCGCCTTCATCTTTTCCCCGTCGGGCCAGCCCATCGTCGCGAAGGGCCAGAGCCACGACGACGCCCACGTGTCGAGCACGTCGATCTCCTGCTCCCAGTTTTCCGGGTCGGCGGGACCGTTCAGCGAGACGTGGACTTTCGTCGCGTCGCCGAGATCAGCCTCGGTGAGCTTTTCCTTGTCGAGACCTTTCCGATACCAAACCGGAATGCGGTGCCCCCACCACAGCTGGCGGCTGATGCACCAGTCCTGGATGTTTTCGAGCCAGTGGAGGTATACTTTGCTCCACCGCTCCGGGTGAAACTGAATGTGGCCGTCGCGCACGGCCGCCTTCGCCTCGTCCACCCGCGGGTAACGCAGCCACCACTGCCAGGTCAGGCGCGGCTCGATCGGCACGTCGGCACGCTCGGAGTAACCGACGTTGTTCGCGTAGGGCTCTTCGGCGACGAGGGCGCCGCTGGCCGCGAGCAGCTCGACGGCTTTCTTGCGCCCGGCAAACCGGTCGAGGCCCGCGAGATCCGGGCCCGCGAACGCATTGAGTTTTCCGTCCGCTTCGAGCACGTCGATAATCGGAAGCTTGTGGCGCTGGCCGATCTCGAAGTCCGTCTTGTCGTGCGCGGGCGTGATCTTCAGCGCGCCGGTACCGAACTCCCGGTCGACCGCCGCGTCGGCGATAATCGGGATTTCCGCGGCGGGCCCGAGGGCGCGGCGGACACATTTCCCGATCCAACCTGCGTAACGCGGATCGTCCGGATGCACGGCAATGGCGACGTCGCCCGGAATCGTCTCGGGGCGCGTGGTCTTCACCTCGACGAACACGCCGGGCGCGTCCGCGCGCTCGTAGCGCACGCGGTAGATGGAGCCGTTGACCGGCTTCATGTTCACTTCCTCGTCGGAGAGCGCGGTCTGCGACACGGGGCACCAGTTCACCATGCGCTTGCCGCGGTAAATATTACCCTTGGCAAACAGATCGACGAACGCCGTGAGCACGGCCTTCGAGTAGTGCGGGTCCATCGTGAACTGCGTCCGGTCCCAGTCGCACGACGCGCCGAGGCGGCGGAGTTGTTCGAGAATCTTGCCGCCCTTCTCGTCGCGCCACGCCCAGACTTTTTCCAGGAATTTTTCGCGGCCGAGGTCGCGGCGGGTTTTCTTTTCGGTCTGCCGCAGCTGCCGCTCGACCACGTTCTGCGTGGCGATGCCCGCGTGGTCGGTGCCGGGAATCCAGAGCGCGCTGCGACCCTCGAGCCGCGCGCGGCGGATCAGGATGTCCTGGATCGTGTTGTTGAGCACGTGACCCATCGTGAGCACGCCGGTGACATTCGGCGGCGGGATGACGATCGAATAAGGCTCCACGCCCGGGGTGACCTTCCCGGCGAACGCGTGGGCGGCCTGCCAGGCGGCATACCATTTTTTCTCAACGTCGCGGGATTCGTAGCTCTTGGTGATCTCGGCCATGGGTCGGGTGCGGTTCAGGTTCGGTTCGGAACCGCGGAGAAAACCGAGCCCCGTGCGGCGATGCAAGCACCGCGTTCGGCTCCGCGATTGGGAGATTGCCTATTGGTTGTCGGTTCCTGCTTACTGCGCGCTTTCCCGATGCCCCCTGTCCTCCTGCCCACCGCCACCGACCGCCTCCGCTTCACCGGCGAAGCGTCCGTGCCCGAGCGGTTGGCCGCGTGCAAGGAGTTCCTCAAGACCGAAACGGCCGCGCTCCGCCTGCGGCACGAACAGGGCGCCTCCGGGCTCGCCACCGCCCACGACCGCACCGCCCTCATCGACGCCGTGCTCGTCCGCCTCTTTGACCACGCCTGCGAGTCCTACACCCGGGTCGTCGGCCCCCTGCCCGCCCCCGTCGCCCTCGTCGCCCTCGGCGGCTACGGCCGCGGCGAACTCAGCCCCTTGAGCGACATCGACGTGATGTTTCTCTTCCCGACCAAGACGAAGCCCGCCGCCGCGAAGCCCCTGCAGGAACACCTCACCAACGAAATCCTCTACATCCTCTGGGACTGCGGCCTGAAAGTCGGGCACTCCACGCGCACGATCGACGAAGCGTTCGACGAGGCGCGGCGCGAGATCCAGTCCAAGACCGCCCTGCTGGAGGCGCGGCTCATCGCCGGTTCACCCAAGCTCTACGCCACGTTTTCCCAAGCTTACCGCAGCTACTCCGTGAGCGAGGACCCGAAGGGTTACATCGCCGCGCGCCTCGACGACCAAGCGAGCCGCCGCGCGAAATATGCCAACACGGTGTTTAACCAGGAGCCCGACATCAAGAACGGCGTGGGCGGCCTGCGCGACTACCAGAACGCCGTCTGGATGGCCCGGGTGAAGCTCGGCATCACCAGCATCGACGAACTCGCCGTACAAAACTACCTGCGCGCCGACGACCTCGCGGCCTTCCGCCGCGGCTACGACTTCCTCCTGCGCGTCCGCCACGACCTCCACTTCATGAGCACCCGCGCGACGGATGTCATGAGCCTGGATCTGCAGCCCCGCCTTGCGCAAAACCTCGGCTACACCGAGGTCGAAATGCTCCCCCGCGTGGAGCATTTCATGCAGGACTACTACCGCGCCGCCCAGACGGTTTTCCGCGTGTCGAAACTCGTCGAGGACCGCCTCGCGCTCAGCATCGGCCGCGGCGGCCCCAACAGCGAGGGCGGCAGCTCCTTCCGCGAACGCCTGCGCGCCACACGCTTCACCCGCGCCAAGCGCCTCGACGGCTTCGTCCTCCGCGGCCGCGAACTCGCCGCGGAATCCCCCGACGTTTTCATCGACGACCCGGTGCGCCTTCTGCGCGTGTTCCGTCACTGCCAGCAGCTCGACGCCACGCTGGATTTCCACCTCGCGCAACTCATCCGCGCCTCCCTCCCCCGCCTGACCACCGAGGTCGCACGCTCGCCCGACGCCAGCGTCTGCTTCCGCGCCCTCCTCTCCGAAGTAGGCGCCGTTCACCCCGCCCTCGCCCAGATGCACGAACTCGGCGTGCTTGGCCGTTACATCCCCGAATTCGACGGCCTCACCTGTCTGGTGCAGCACGAGTATTACCACCGCTACACCGCCGACGTTCACACGCTCAACGCCATCCGCGAGCTCGACCGGATCTTCACCGAGGCCGAACCCATCACCCTCAAATATCGCGCCGCCCTCCACGAGTCGAGCGACCCGGCTCTCCTCTACCTCACCCTCCTGCTCCACGACATCGGCAAGGCCGAGGCCATCCAAGGCCACTCCGAGAGCGGCGTGCGGCTCGCCGGACCGCTCCTCCAGCGCTTCGGGGTCTCCCCCGAGGGCCAGGAACTCGTGTCGTTCATCATCAAGAATCATCTGGCGATGGCACGCTTCTGGCAGAAGCGGGATGTCGATGATCCCCAAACCTCTGCTGCCTTCGCCGAACTGGTGGGCGACACCGAACGCCTGCGGCACCTCTACGTCCACACCTTTTGCGACGCCCGCGGCACCGCCGCAGACCTCTGGAATAGTTACAAGGACACGTTGCACACGACGCTTTATCGCTCCACCCTCGAGCGGCTCAAACTTGGCTCGGCGCTCGAAGCCAGCCATCAGGAAAAGAAAAAAATGACCCAACAGGAACTCATCGCGAAAACCATCCCCGGCATCAGTGCCGACGAGATCAACGCGCACTTCGGTCTGCTCCCCGACCGTTACTTCGTCCACACGGACTCCGCCGAGATCGCCCTGCACATCCAGATGGTCAACCGACTCTTCAAATCGATCACCGCCGCCGATTCCGTCGGCTCACTCAAACCCGTGATCGAATGGAAGGACGACCTCAACCGCTCCCTCACCGTCGTCAACGTCGTCACCTGGGACCGCGCCGGCCTCTTCTACAAACTCGCCGGTGCCTTCAGCGTGGCCGGCCTCAGCATCCTCGGCTCGAAGGTGATCTCCCGCACCGACCACATCGCCATCGACACCTTTTACGTCGTCGAACCCGGCCGCGGAGTCGTCCAGAGCGCGGCCGCCCAGGAAAAGTTCGCCCGCACCATCGAGGAGGCCCTAGTCGCCAACCGCGACCTGCTCCCCGACATCGTCACCCAGGCCAAGAAGATCGCCTCCACCCGCTACCTCGCGTCGTCAAGCGGCGAAATGCTCCACAGCTCCTTTCCGCCCACCGTCGAGGTCTACCACGAACTTTCGATGCAGCGCACGATCGTCGAGATCCAGGCGCGTGACCAGATCGGCCTCCTCTACCGGCTGGCGAAAATCATCTCCGACCACGCCTTCGACATCACCTTCGCGCGCATCGGCACCGAGCGCGGCGTCGCGATCGACACCTTCTACATCGAGAGCGCCAACCACGAGCCCGTGAACAGCCCCGAGCGCCTCGTCGCCCTGCGCGACGCGATGAACGCAGTGATCTCACCCGCGCCCGTCGCCCCGGCCGCCGCCGCGCCGACCGGGCCATAAACCCGGCGCCCGCCGCGACCCGAACTTTGGCGGGCGCGCCGCCAGCGCGCTCCGCCCACCCGCCGCATGGACGCGACCCCCGACGCCCGCATTCTCCCGGCGCTCTACCGCGTCGCGACGCTCGCGTCGCGCGTCGACGACCCGCAGGCCGCGCTCCGGGAAATGCTCGACGTCCTGGTCACCACGTTTCGCGCCGACGCCGGATCCATCGCCCTCCTCAGCCCCGACACCAGCCGGTTGGAGACGGAAGTGCAAACCGGGCTGCCCGCCGGCGTCGGGTACTCCGCCATCAAGCTCGGCCACGGCATCACCGGCTGGTGCGTGCTGAACCACCGCTCGCTCCTCGCGCCCGACGTCGCCCTCGAACCGCGCTACATCGCCGTCCGGCCCACCTGCCGCTGCGAGATGGCCGCCCCGATGATAGACGGCGACCACGTCATCGGCGTTATCGACTTGGAGAGCGACAGTCGGTCCGGTTTCACTCCGGCCGATCTCGCGCAACTCGAGACCCTCGCCGCCGAGGCCGCGCGCGTGATGCAGCGCCTCTGGACCGTGCGGCATCTCCGCGGCAAAGCCCGCCAGCTGGAGTCCCTCATCACCGCCGGCCAATCGCTCGTCACAAAATTCGAACAGCAGGAACTGATCGACGCCCTCACCCAAGAGGCCCGCCACATGATGCAGGCCCGCGCCGCCGCGCTCTACTTGCACGACGTCACGACCGGTACCCTCCAGTGCGCGTCCCTCACCGGCGCCGTCGTCACACCCTTGCCAGCCGGCGACCTGCCGCTCAACGCCTGTCTCGCCGGTGCGGCGATCCACACCCGGCGACAGGTCGCCTTCCTTGACGTCCAATCGGCGGAATTCTCCGACCTGGTCGACGTCCCCCGCGAGCCGGGCCTGCGCTCCGTCCTCGTCAGTCCACTCCAGTTCGAAGGCGAAGTCCTCGCGGTGCTCGCCGTCTTCACCGACCGTCCGCACCGCTTCGACAACGACGAGAAACGGCTCTGCGCCGCGCTCGCCGGCCTCGGGGCCGTCGCCCTGCAAAACGCCCGGCTCTACGCCCGCGTGTTCCAAAGCGAAGACGTGCTGCGCAAAAACGAACGCCTCACCACCCTCGGCCTCCTCGCCGCCGAAATCGCCCACGAGATCCGCAATCCCCTCACCGTCCTCAAACTCCTCCACGGCGGCCTCGGCGTCGATTTCGCCGAGGGCGATCCGCGCCGCACCGACCTGCGCGTCATCGGAGAAAAACTCGACCAACTCGAGTCCATCGTCACCCGCGTCCTCGGTTTCGCGAAGGCGCCGTCGAGCCTCCATTCGCGCTGGTCACTCACCGACATCGTCGAGGACACCCTCGTGCTCGTGCGGCTCAAGCTCGCGCAAAGCAAGGTCTCGCTTCACTTCGCCCCGCCCGCGGCGTCCCTCTACATCGACGCGCACAAAGGCCAGATCCAGCAGGTGCTCCTCAACCTCCTGCTGAACGCCACGCAGGCCATGCCCGAGGGCGGGACCATCACCCTGACCACCACGGCGGTCGACCGCGCCGGCGCCCACCTGGCGCTCGTCGACATCGCCGACACCGGCACGGGCATTCCCGAAAGCATCCGCGACCGCGTCTTCGACTCCTTCCTCTCCGGCCGGCCCGACGGCACCGGACTCGGCCTCGCCATCGCCAAACGCATTCTGCTCTCGCATCACGGGGACATCACGCTGCGCGCCACCAGTCCCGCCGGCACGACGATGCGCCTCACGCTCCCGTGCGCGAAATAGCCGCCCCCGATTTCGCTCATGCCGTCCCCAGCCCCCGCCCTTTCTCCTGCCGCCCGCCGCCGGCTGCGCAGAAAAATGCTCATCCTCGCCACCGGGCTCGGCGTCGGCGGGCTCGCGGTGCTCGCGTTCCTCGACCGCATCCCACTCCCGCTCCGGCTGACCGTGGGCCTGACCGATCTTGTTGCCAGCGCCGTGCTCTTCGTCGTGGTGCGCCAGAAATTTGGCCCCCCTCCTCCCGCCGCCTGACCGGGATTCAATCCTTCGCCGGTGCGAGCGTGAGGTCCACCATCAGATCCGCCGCAATCTTCTCTAGGTCGACCCGCACGGCCGCCAGACTCGCCGCCGCCGGCACCAGCACCGTCGCCCGCAGCTGGAACAGCGTCCCTCCGCCCATCGGCGCGCTCAGCCGCTCCGACGACAACTCCTCGACGTTGACGCCATGCAGCGCCAACACGCCCGACACAAAGCGCAAAATACCCGGCCGGTCCTGTCCGACCAATTCCAAGACCGCGACCGCTCCCGCCGCCGGGCCCGCCGCGCCCCCGCCGTCCGCATGCACGAGCACGCGCAGCCCTTCTCGCTCCAAGCGGTGGAGGGCGCCCACCAGTTCGTCGACGCGTTCCGCCGCCACCTCGACCCGCAGGAGTCCCGCGAACTGTCCGCCGAGGTGACACATCCGGCTCTCCAGCCAGTTGCCGCCATGGTCCGCCACGCGGGCAGCGACGAGTTGCACGAGTCCGGGCCGGTCGGCACCGATGACGGTCATAACGAGGGTCGCGAGCATAGTGCGGTCATGGTGCGGCAAGTCCGCCCCGCGGCAATCCCCGTCTCCCTCCCGCCACCTCTGCTCCCCGTGCATCGCTCACGCCTTCGCGGGCCCGGGAGACGGCCCTTTCGGCTCCTCCCGCCCCAGCCCAGTCGACGGCCGATCATCCGCATCCTCGACCCCCTACCGCCGCGCCAGCACGGCGGCAGCCTGCCGCGCTTCGGCAAAAGCCGCGGGCGTTTCCGCTTCGCGCACGTTTCGCAGCAGGGCCCGCCCACTCGCCGCCGGCGTTCCCACCGTCACGGTCACGGGGACGACGCCCCACGTGTCGGGCTGGCCGTGCGAGCCATTGCCCCCGGCTCGTTAACCCGAGGTTGTTCGGAACGATGAACACCCACCCCGTCAGCTGACCCACCCCGATCCCGTTGTGCACTTCGACGAGGGTCGTGCGCAAACGTTGAATATCCCGAACGTCCCCGGGCGCCCCGTCGATCCCGAGCCGGTCGCCCGCCGGTGAACGTTCCGCCGGACCGAAGGACGCGCCCGCCGAACCGCGCGGTCGCCACGTCCGCACTCGCCACCTCGAGGGTCGGCGCAAGCCGCCGCACATCATCGATCGCGGCGACGGCGCTCACGACGAGCCCGGGGCCTGTCCCGAAATAATGTCCGATGCGACGCACGAGAAACGGCCGCTCCTTTTTATCGCGGCGCGAAAAAATTCCCCGGTCCGGGCGGAGGCAAATCGGCATCAGGACCGCGATCACCCCCGGCAGCACGCGCCGGCGCTCGCCGTCGAAGTGGCGCCTCGCCGCCCAAGCCTCCGCCCGCCATCCGCCAGGCCTCGACCTGCTCGACCCGCCGTCGCCGCGCCCCTCGCCCCACGCCCCACGCCCCCACCGCCGGCCCGCCGGCGAAGGAGAAAAGACGTGATCGGCCCGGTGCGGGTAAAATCGGTGCGGCGGCTCACTCCTCGAGCTCGACGTTCCAATAGGCCACGTCGAGGAAATCTTTCCAGACTTCGTGGTGCTGCTGGTTGCCGAGCACGAGGGATATCACGGGCCGCCACTTCGGTTTCACCGGCTTGCGGATCAGCCGCATGTGCGCCTCATGCGGGAGTCGGTTGGCCTTGCGCGAATTGCACTTGATGCACGAGCACACGATGTTCTCCCACGTCGTCTTGCCGCCATAGCTGCGCGGAATCACGTGGTCGAGATTCAGCTGCTCGCGGGGCAACACCCGCGAACAATACTGGCACGTCGCCTTGTCGCGCTCGAAGACGTTGTTGCGCGTCAGCTTCAGCTCCTTGCACGGGAGCCGGTCAAAAAACGTGAGCAAGATCACCCGCGGCAGCCGGATCACCCGGTTCGGCGTATGCACCGTCTCCAACGCCACGACGGGCGGATTGTTCACCGAAAAATCCATCCAGTCGAGCAGAGCAAAGGTCCGGAAATCGTCGTCGTGCTGATGCACCACCTGGGCGTGGCCGCGGGCCAGCAGCCCGAACGCGCGCCGGGCGCCGATGATGTTAACCGCCTGCCAGAGGCGGTTGAGAACCAAGACCGGTTGATCGAGGGC
>CANHJG010000002.1 GCA_947461205.1 Opitutia bacterium | reverse complement strand
CGCGCCCTGGGAAGCGCCGCTGCCGGTCTTGGCGGCGGCGGGCGTGCGCCTCGGACCGACCGGGAATTATCCGCGACCGATCGTCGACCATGCGACGGCGCGGGCGGCGGCGCTCGCGGCGTTCAAGCAACTGCGCGGCGGCGACGTCGTTGTGCAGGAATAGCCGCCCGCGATGCCTCCCCGATCCACCCTTCCGCGGGCCCCCGCCACGCGCCACGTTGTGCTGGTGCTGGGCGACCAGCTGGACGCGTCGTCGTCGGCCTTGGACGGCTTCGACCCGCAGTGCGACGTGATCTGGATGGCCGAGGTGGCGGAGGAGTCGGAGCACGTGTGGACCAGCAAGCCGCGGATTGCGGTGTTTTTGGCGGCCATGCGGCATTTTCGCGACGCGCAGCGCAGCCTGGGGCGAACGGTGCGGTATGTGGAATTGGAGGACGCGGGGAACACGCACACGCTCGCCGGGGAGGTCGCGCGGGTCGTGGCGGAGTTGCGCCCGGCGGGGCTGGTGATGACGGAGGCGGGCGAGTGGCGCGTGCAGGAGGCGGTCGGTGCGGCGGCCCGGGCGGCGGGTGTGGCGCTGACGGTGCGGGACGACCGGCATTTCTTTTGCACGCGGGCGGAGTTCGCGGCGCATGCCGAGGGGCGGAAGATGCTGCGGATGGAGTTTTTTTACCGTGAAGTCCGACGGAAGCACGGCGTGCTGCTTGATCCGGCGGGCGAACCCGAGGGCGGCCAGTGGAATTTCGACCACGACAACCGGGGGAGTTTCGGCAAGGGCGGCCCGGCGGCGGCGGGGCTGCGCCCGGCGCGCCTCATGGCGCCGGATGCGACGACGCGCGAGGTGCTGGCGCTGGTGGAGCGGCGGTTTGCGCGGCACCCGGGTTCGCTGGAGGCGTTTGCGTGGCCGGTAACGCCGGAAGCGGCGCGGGCGACGCTGGAGGATTTCATCCGGCACCGGCTAGCGGATTTCGGGCAGTTTCAGGATGCGATGTGGACGGAGGAGCCGTGGCTGTATCATGCGCGGATTTCGGCGGCGATGAATCTGAAGCTGCTGAGTCCCCGGGCGGTGGTGGCGGCGGCGGAATCGGCCTACCGGGAAGGGCGGGCGCCGCTCGCGAGTGTGGAAGGGTTCATCCGGCAGATCCTCGGCTGGCGCGAATACGTGCGCGGGATCTACTGGCATTTCATGCCGCGCTACGCGGAGCTGAATGCGCTGGGGGCGCAGGAGAAACTGCCGGAGTTTTACTGGACGGGGCAGTGCGAGATGAACTGCCTGCGCCAAGCGATCGGTCAGACGTTGGCGCACGGATACGCGCACCACATCCAGCGCCTGATGGTGACGGGGCTGTATGCGCTGCTGCTGGGGGTCGAGCCCAAGCAGGTGCACGGCTGGTATCTGGGGGTCTACGTCGACGCGGTCGAATGGGTGGAGCTGCCGAATACGCTGGGCATGTCGCAATATGCGGACGGCGGGATCATGGCCTCGAAACCGTATGCGGCCACGGGCAAGTATATCGAGCGGATGAGCAACTATTGTGTGGGTTGCCGGTTCGATCCGGCGAAGAGCACGGGGGAGGACGCGTGCCCGTTTACGACGCTGTATTGGGATTTTCTGCTGCGGCACGAGCCGCTGCTCGCGAAGAACCAGCGCATGGCGCTGCAGGTGAAAAATCTCGCGCGGTTGGCGGCGCCGGCGCGGGCAGCGATCCGGGAGCGGGCGGCGGAAATCAGGTCGCAGGGCGGCGCGCCGGCGCCCGCCGGTGGACTTTTGCCGTTTTCCGGCTGATGCTCCCGGCGATGCCCAAGATGCGAAAAAAATCCGATCTCCCGAGCAAACTGTGTGTGGCGTGCGGGCGGCCGTTTGCCTGGCGAAAAAAATGGGAGCGCGTCTGGAACGAAGTGAAATTCTGTTCGGACGCCTGTCGGATGACGAAGGGGCGGGTGGGTCGTGGCTGACGCGACGTTCCGGCGGAGCGTGCGGATTGCGCGGCCGGCGGCCGAGGTGTTTGCGTGGCATGAACGGCCGGGCGCGTTGGCGCGGCTGTGCCCGCCGTGGGAGCGGGTCGAGCTCATATCGGCCACGGGCGGCGTGCGGGACGGCGCGCGGGTGACGGTGCGCAACAAGGTGGGACCCTTTTGGACGGAGTGGCGCGTCGAGCACCGCGATTACGTCGCGGGGCGGCAGTTTCGGGATGTGCAGGTGGCGGGGCCGTTTGCGCGGTGGGAGCATTTGCACCGGATCGACGCCGACGGGCCGGACGCGTGTGTGTTGACGGACGACATTGTTTACCGCCTGCCGGGTGGCGCGGCGGGCCGGGCGGTCGCGGGAAAATTTACGCAGCGCAAACTCGCGGCGATGTTTGCGTGGCGACAGGAACGCACCAAGGCGGATGTCGAGCTGGCCTCGCGCTACGGGACCGTGCGACCGCTCCGGATTTTGATCGCCGGCGCGTCGGGCATGGTCGGACGAGCGCTCGTGCCGCTGCTGGAAACCCAGGGTCACGAGGTTGTGCGGTTGGTGCGGCGGCGGGCGGAGGAAGCTGGGACGGTTTATTGGAATCCGGCGGCGGGCGAACTCGACGCCGCGAAGCTCGGGGCAGTGGATGCGGTGGTGAACCTGGCGGGCGAAAATGTCGGGGCGGGCCGCTGGACCCCGGCGCGGCGGGCGGCGATTTTGCGGAGCCGGATCGACACGACGAAGACACTGGTGACGACGGTGGCGAAAATGGTGCGGAAGCCGGCGGTGTTTGTGAACGCCTCGGCCGTGGGGTTTTACGGTGAGCGAGGCGACGAGGAATTGACGGAGGCGAGCGCGATGGGACGCGGTTTCCTGCCGGAGGTCTGCTTCGTGTGGGAGACGCAGGTGGAGGGAGCGGCGCGGGCGGGGATCCGCACGGCCCTACTGCGGTTCGGCGTCGTGTTGAGTCCGACGGGCGGGGCGCTCGCGAAGCTGTTGCCGCTGTTCCGCGCGGGGCTCGGTGGGCGGGTCGGCGACGGCCGGCAATGGATGAGTTGGGTCGGGCTCGACGATGCCGTGGGGGCGATTTACCACGCGTTGCTGGAGCCGCGGTGCGCTGGGCCGATGAATACCGTCGCGCCGGAGATGATGACGAACGCCGGTTTTTCGGCGACGTTGGGCGCCGTGTTGCACCGGCCGGCGGTGTTGCCGGTGCCGGCGGCGGTCTTGCGGCTGGTGTTTGGCGAGATGGCGGACGCGACGCTGCTGGCGAGCACGCGCGCAATGCCGTCGCGTTTGTTGGATACGGGATATGCCTTCCGCCACCCGACGTTGGAAGCGGCGTTGCGCTCAGACTTGGGGCGGGCGGGATAGCTTCTCGCTCCCGGCGGGCGGTGCCACGCGGTTGGGGCGGCGGCCGGGCGGTCTTGCGGCGGGGGAAGATCGAGTGGGGTGGGCGGAAAACTCTAAGCTTTTCAAACGCCGGGGGAGTTCTAGGTTGGTCACTCCTATGGAGAAAACCTTTGTTATTTTTAAACCTGATTGCATGCAAAAACGCCACGCGGGCACGGTGCTCGCGCGCTTGGAGGCCGAGGGCTTCGACGTGATCGGTTGCAAGATGGCCCACCTGTCGGCCGAGGTGCTCCGTGAGCACTACGCCCACGTGGCGTCCAAGCCGTTCTACCCGGAGATCGAGAACTTCATGCGGTTGCGGCCGGTGATCATGGTCGCGTTGCAGGGCGAGAACATCGTCCAGCGGGTGCGCGATCTCCTCGGCCCGACCGATTCGCGCAAGGCGGCGAAAGGCACCATCCGCGGCGACTTCGGCACGGACATGATGAAAAACGTCGTCCACGCGTCGGACAGCGTCGACAACGCCAACGCGGAACTCGCGCGTTTCTTCAAGGCGGAGGAGCTTTTCTCGGTCTGACGCCGGGGCGAAATCCTGTTTCCCGAATGCGAAAGGGCGCCCCGCGTCGTGCGGAGCGCCTTTTTTGTGGCCGCCTGGGGCGGTGCCGGACCCCGGGGCAAGGGCGGTGCGGCGGTGGCCAAGAAATGGGCAAAGAAGGACAAAGGATGACCAGCTGCACGCCCGGCCCGGGTGTAGTGTCTGGTCAGGCTCCAGCTGGTCTCTCCGGCCCGCCGGCAACCGACACAAGGAGGAATTCACCATGTTAAAAAAATATACCGCTGAATACAGTCTCCACTTCCGAAAGCACTCGCCGCCCGAGCGCCACCAATATTTTACCGACGATCCGGTGGCGCTGGAAGATTTCCTGCAGAGCCTGCTGGAACAGGGGATGGGCCTGCATGCGATCAAGCACGAGGGCGCGGACCTGCCGAAGGCGGATTTTGACCGCATGGTGAAAATTGCCGCCGCCGAAGTCGCGTCCCGCCTGATTTGCCGGACTCTCAACATCAAACCCGAGGAGGAGCGCTACCGGTTTGGCTTTGCCGCCTGAGTTGCGCGCGGCGGGGTCGCCACAATTAATGCGCAAATTTTCCCCGAAAGTGCGGAGCGCGGCGCACGGGGCTGAGGTCGATTTGAACCCGAGAGCCGGCCCTGCCGCGCTCCCGTAATTTGCCACCTGCCGAAGCCGACCAGGTTCAACCGCGGTCGCCCTCGGCTCACCACGAAAACCAAGGAGGTCATATGAAAACCGAGACTGACAGGACCACCCAGACGCCCGAGGACGTCTTGCACGAGCTTCGCTCGCTCGTGATTGAAGCAGAGCAAATCGTCCACCAATCGCAGGACGGGGATTGCGAAAGTGTCGTCGCCGCCATGCGCGAACGTTTCGAGGCGGCGCAGGCCAAACTGAGCGAGTTCTACGCTGGTGCGAAAAAGAAAGTGCTGTCCGGCGCCCGCTACACCGATCACGCGATCCGCGAGAATCCCTATCAGGCGCTCGCGCTTACGCTCGGCGTCGGCGTGCTCGTCGGCGTGCTGCTGGGGCGTCGCAGCAAGTAAGCCTTGGCGGCCATGCGCTCCTCCGGATCCCCGCCGGGCTTTTTGGCCTCCTTCCGCGTGCTGGGCGAGAGTCTGCTCGCCGGCGTGCAGGACCGGGTCGAACTGGTTTCGGTCGAGTTGCAGGAGGAGAAATTCCGCCTGATCCAGACGTTTTGCTGGATCAGTGCGGCCCTGTTCGCGAGCGCGATGGCCCTCACCTTTGCGAGTCTCACGCTCGTTTACCTTTTCAGGGACACCGCGCGGCTCGCCGTCCTGGTCGGTTTGACGGTGGTCTATGCCAGCGCCGCGGGGGCGATCGTCGGCGCGTTTCGCCGCTTTCTGGCGCGCCAGCCGCGTCCGTTTGCCGCGACGATCGAAGAGCTCAAGGAGGACCGTGCATGTATCCCCACGTCGAATTGACCGAGCTGGCGCGGGCCAAGGCCGAGGTGCGGCAAAGCATCGCGGGCCGCCGCCGCGAGAGCGCCGAGGTGCTCGCGGTCGCCACGCAGCCGCTGGTTTGGCTGGACGCGGGACTGCGCCTCGGGCGCCGATTCGCGCCGTTGGTCCAAGGCGCGGCGTGGACGCTGGGCGCCGTGGCGCTGCACGCGCTGTTTCGCCCGCCGAAAATGATCCGCGGATGGTTGCGCTGGGCGCCTGCGGTGATTCGCGCACTTCTGGCGCTCCGGGGCCTGCGCCGCCCCCGCGGCGCGCGGACGGCGGTGGGCGGCTGAATTTTTGCCGGTGGGGCGCCGACGCCATCGTTGTTGGGAAAAAAGTCCGCCGGGCAGACGACGCCGCCCGGGCCGCGGGTGAATCGGCCCGCCGGGATCCAGTCATCATCATCCACGCACGCTACTCATGAGATCGGCCATTAAATGGTTTTCCGAAATCGGCATCGACGACCTTCCGTTGGTCGGTGGGAAAAACGCGTCCCTCCGGGAAATGGATTGGGCACTGCTGGCCCAGGGCGTGCGCGTGCCGGACGGCTTTGCGACCACGGCCGACGCCACCCGGTTGTTCCCGTCGTCGACGGGACTCGCCGAGAAGATCCGCGGGCTTCTGCGCGCTCTGGATACCCGCGCGATCGAGAACCGGCGGCTGCGCGGCAGCCGTGTGGCCGAGGGGAGCGGGAACTTTGGGTGCAATGTTCTGACCAACGAGGATGGCGATCTCGTCGAGATGGGGGTGCTTGCTCCCTGCAAAGTCACCCGCACCGCGCTCCAAAACGCGGCGTCGATCACTCGGCTTGCGCTGACCACGGAATGCATGATCGCCCAAGGGCCGGAGGAAAAAACGTCGAAAGACTCCCGGGAACCGCCGGACCTGATGTAATCCAAAGGACCCTTTATGAACACCGCCGCCATGGAAGCCACCGCCATCGAATTGGTGGCACCGGGCAAGGGGATCCTTGCCGCCGACGAGAGCGGGCCGACGATCGCGAAGCGGCTGCAGAGCGTCGGCGTGGCGAGCACTGAAGAAACGCGACGGGCCTATCGCGAGTTGCTGTTTACCACCCCGGGCCTGGGAGCGTTTGTGAGCGGCGTCATCCTCTTCGACGAGACGATCCGGCAAACGACCGCGGAGGGAGAGCCCCTGATCGACGGGTTGGTCGGTCACGGCCTGATCCCGGGTATCAAGGTGGACCAAGGCGTCAAAGCCCTCGCTGGGTTCCCCGGGGAAAAAATCACGGAGGGGCTCGACCGGCTACGGGAACGGTTGGCGGACTACGCGCGGCTCGGCGCGCGCTTCGCGAAATGGCGTGCGGTCTTCACGATCGGGGCCCAAGGGCCGACGCGGGCCGGAGTGGACGCAAATTGCCACGCTTTGGCGCGCTTTGCGGCCCTTTGCCAAGAGGTGGGGCTGGTGCCGATCGTCGAACCCGAGGTGTTGATGGACGGCGAGCACACCCTAGCCCGGCACTATGAGGTGACGGAGATCGCCCTGCGCTCGCTCTTCCACGAACTGTTTGTCCAGCGGGTGCATCTTGAGGCGCTCTTGCTCAAGGTAAACATGGTCCTCGCGGGCAGCCTCTGTCCCCGCGCGGCGACGCTGGATGAGGAGGTGCAGGCGACGTGGCGGTGTATCCAACATGCGGTGCCGGCGGCGGTCCCGGGGATTGTCTTTCTTTCGGGGGGACAAAGCGACGTGCACGCGACGGAGCATCTGGACGCCTTGAACCGGGTCGGTCCGTCGCCGTGGGAACTGAGTTTCTCGTTTGGTCGGGCGCTGCAGGCGCCGGCGCTCAAGGTCTGGGCGGGCCAAGCCGGCCACGCCGCGGCGGCGCAGCAGGCGCTGCTCCACCGGGCCCGGTGTAATTCGGCGGCGCGGTTCGGACGATACACGAGCGGAATGGAGGGGAAGGAAGCATGAACGAAAGCCTCCAGGCCGAGGGCGGCATCGCGGACGCGATTTTTCATCGGCGGGCCGTGCGGCGCTACAGCGACCGTGAAGCGGAGCCGGGAATGGTCGAAAAACTCCTCGGGGCGGCCGTGCAGGCGCCCAGCGCGATGAACCAGCAGCCGTGGGCCTTCGGGGTGTTTCACGGGCACGAACGGCTGCGGGGCTATGCGGAGCGGGCTAAGGAATATTTGGTCGCGACCTATCCGACCCTGATGGAACTCCACTCCCGGAGCGAACTGTACGAAGATCCCGCTTATGACCTCTTCCATGGGGCGGACACCCTGATCGTCATCTATGCCAAGGCCGGGCGGCTGCACCCGAACGAAGACTGCTGCCTGGCGGCGGAAAACCTGATGTTGGCCGCCCACGGGATGGGGTTGGGCACGTGTCCGATCGGATTTGCGCGGCCGTGGCTCGATCGGTGGGAGATCAGGCGCGAACTGGGCGTGCCTGAGCACTACGCCGCGGTGTTTCCGCTGGTCCTCGGTTATCCGGCCGGGCCGACCCCGGCGCCTTCGCGCGCGGAGCCCGAAATCGTGAGTTGGCAGTGGGATGCCCCGCGCAACGCTCGCCAGCCTGACGCGCCCGCAGGGTGCGCCCGCACCGGGGCCAAGATCCTACTCACGAAAGCCAAGCGAAGCCCAGTTGGGGGCGAAAGAGGGGCGTAAGCTCCGTTTGAACCCGATCCGGCGGGCGGTCCCGGTCATGGCGATGGAATTCCAAAACTATTATACGATCCTCGGCGTGTCGCGCGAAGCGACGGACGACGAGATCAAACAGGCGTTTCGGAAACTCGCCCGCCGCTTTCATCCCGACGTGGCGAGGGACGAGCCGTCGGCGGAGGAGAAATTCAAAGAGATCAACGAGGCGAACGAGGTGCTGAGCGATCCGGTCAAGCGGAAGAAATACGACGCGCTGGGCGCACGCTGGGCGGACGGGGGGGCCGGGGCGGCGACGGGCGAAGGGGCGCGCGGTTTTGGCGGGGGCGATTTCGCCGGCGCGGGGCAGGGGCACGAATTCCATTTCAGCGGGACGGGCTTCAGCGACTTTTTCGAGCAATTTTTCGGTGGGGCGGGCTTTGCGGCGGGCGCTGTGCCGGTCGCGTCCCCGCCTGGTGCGCGCACCGGTCCGCGCCGCGGGCTCGATGTCGAAGGCGACATCCTGGTGACGCTCGGCGAGGTGATGCGCGGGACGGTCCGGCCGATCTCGCTCCGGACGCGCGATCCGCAAACCGGCGAGAGCGAGACGCACACGTTCAGCGTGCGGATCCCGCCCGGAGCGGCGGAAGGCCGACGGATCCGGGTGCCGGGCAAAGGCGAGCCGGGGACGGGCGGCGGAGCGGCGGGCGATCTTTATTTGCGGGTGAAGTATGCCGCGCATCCGGATTGGCGCGTGCGGGGAGCGGACCTGTATCAGGAGGTTGAACTCGCGCCGTGGGACGCGGTCCTCGGCGCCTCCGTGGTGGTGTCGTCGCTGGACGGTCCGGTCAAAGTGCGGATTCTGCCGGGCACGCCGGGCGGCCGGCACCTGCGGGTGCGGGGGCTCGGCCTGCCGAAGGGCCAGAGCGGCGGCCGGGGGGATCTGTATGTCGTCGTGGGCATCAACGTGCCGCAGAATCCGGCCGCGGCGGAACGGGCCGCTTGGGAGAGCCTCCGCGAGGCGGCGCGGTCGACGCGCGAAACCGGAGCCGCACGGCCGCACGGCCACGCCCCGTCCATTTAGGAGGTCATTATGAACACAACCCATCCATGCGCCCTAACCGCGCGGCAGTTATTCGAGCCCGTCGGGCATGTCGCCTATTCGATCGAGGCGGTGGCGCAGCTGACGCAGACGCCGCGCTTCCTGATTGCGGTGTATTGCCGGCACGGGCTGATTTCGCCGCTGGCTCCGCCGGAGACGGAGGGGTGGTGGTTCGACGAGGAGACGATCCGGAAGCTGCGGCGCATCGAACGGTTGCGCGCGGACTACGGGGTGAATCTGCATGGCCTCTGCCTGGTGGCTGGACTGATCGAGGAACTCGAGGGGCTGCGGGCGGAGGCGCGTTTCCTGCGCGGCTGCTGAGGCGACCGGAAAGGCGCGGGGGATCCCTGCGCAACCGCGCGTGGGGTCGCCGCGATGGCGCGGGTGCGGTCGCCTACGTTTGCGGGAGCCCGGCGGACTGCTGCCGTTGGGCCTTGCGGCGAGCGCGCATCTCGCGGAAGCCCACGAGGCGTTTGCTCTCCTCGTCCCAGAGATGGAGAAAGAGCGACTTCAAGCTCGGGAAGAACGTGATCGGCTTGACGTCCTGGGCCTCCTTCAATTCGCGGTGGCACCGCTCCAAGTTGTAGTTGGGAATGCGGGAGCTCAGATGGTGGATGTGGTGGAATCCGATGTTACCGGTGAACCACTGGAGCACGCGGGGCAGTTTGTAGAACGAGCTGCCTTCCAGGGCTGCGGCGGTGAAGTCCCACTCCTCGGCCCGCTCCCACTGCACGTCTTCGAATTGGTGCTGGACGTAGAACATCCAGACTCCGGCGGAACCCGCGACGGCGATCGCGATCAGTTGGATCAGCAGGTAGGCCTTGAAACCGAACGCGAGGCACAGCGCCGCCGCGAGGCAGACGATGGCGAGGTTCATCAGGTGCACGGAGTGACGTTCGCGGGCGTTGGCGCCGCGCGTCGGGAACCGCTGGTGCACGACGAAGACAAACAGCGGGGCGATCAGGAACAGAATGACGGGATTGCGGGCCAGCCGGTAGGCGAACCGGCGCCAACGCGAGGACTCGATATACTCCTGCACCGTGAGCGTCCAGATGTCGCCGGTACCGCGTTTGTCGAGGTTGCCCGCACTGGCGTGATGGATCGAGTGTTCCCACCGCCAGTGATAATAGGGCGTGAACGTCAGCAGGCCCGTAATGAAACCCAAGATATCGTTCGCGAGCCGGGATTTGAAAAACGAACCGTGGCCGCAGTCGTGGAAAATGATGAACACCCGCACCAGCACACCGCCGGCGAGGATCGCGAGGGGAACGGTCAACCAATAGGAAACCGCCAGACTGCGGTAGGCGACGTACCAGAGCGCCCCGTAGAGCCCCAGGGTGTTGGTCACCTGCCAAAGCGCCCGCCAGAGCGAGGGCACCTGATACTTGAGCACGCTTCCTTTCCACGCGGTCGGGTCGACTGGCGGTACCTTGGCGTCGGAGGAGGGGGCGGTGGTGGTCATGGTTTATTTAGCACTGAACCCGACGATCAAAGCACGGCCCTGCCTTTGCCTCAACCGAATTACTGGATTTTTTCGAAGCGCCCGTCTGAAGAAGTGCCGCACGACGCGCGGGGCCGGAAGCGCTCGCGTCCGCTGCGGCGCCGCGCGAGGCGGACGGGGTTCGGCTTTCGCGCGCTCCGGTCAGACTTAAACCATTTTTGAACGCACCGGAGCGCGCGAAAGGGTCTGCGAGAGCCCCAACGTGCCGACGGTCCCCGCGTTTTTTTCCCCCCTCAACCGGCACGATTCAGCCTGGCCTAGGCCGCGCGCTGGCGCGCGCTCGGAAAATGCGTCCGCCAGCGGGCGGCCGACGAAATCACCGGCCGGTTTTGCCAGGCGCGAGGACCCTGGCCTCGGGCTGAAGGGACGCAGCCGTCTTCGGGCTGGGTGCGCGCAGCGACCGGGCGGTGGATGACGACCGGAAACCGGAGGGGTCGCGGCGGGCGCGGGCCGCACGGGGCGCGGGCGTCGTTGACCCGCGGTGACGGATGCCCGATCACTCAGCGATGACATCGGAAGAACGCACCAAGAAGAATTATGAGCGACGACCTTACCCGAGGACGGAGATCAACCTCCTCGTTGAGAAGGACACGTCGTTGCCGGCATCGCGCTGGATGCAGGCGATCGGTCGGCCCGGGCGCGCCGCGCCCAAGCGAGTGCTCGTCGCGGGGTGCGCCACGGGGGTCGAGGCGTTCATTTTGCGGCGACGCTGGCCGACCGCCGAGATTGTGGCGGTGGACTTCAGTCCGCGTTCCATCGCGGTGGCGCGGAAGCTGCAACGGACCGTGGTGACCGGGAAGCCCATCACCTTCCGGGTGGCGGATCTGACGGACGAGAACCTCGTGCGCTCCGTCGGCGGGGACTACGACCTGATCACCTGTCACGGCGTCCTGAGCTACATTCCGGAGCCGGTGCGGGTGTTGAAGAATCTGGCCCCGGCTCTGCGGGCGGACGGCGCGCTGTATCTCGGGGTCAATGGTGAGGCGCATCCGGCGACGCGGCTGCGGTCGTGGCTCGCGGGATTTGGGTTCGCGGTGGACGAGTTGCGCGACGAACGGCGGCTGCGCGAGCTGCTGGGGTTGTGGGATGCGCTCAACGACGACGGGAGCGGTGAGCTTGCGACGATGTCCGCGAGCTATCTGGGCGGCGATGTGTGCGGGGCGCATTTCAATAACTGGCCGCTGGCGCGGTGGCGGACGGAGGCGAATGCGGCCGGCTGGGAAATCGCGGGGACGGATATTTTGCCGCTGGCGCTGCATCTGACGATCGAGCGGAAAGATTATCGGCCCCTGTATCCGGCCGGGGCGGGCGAGTTGGCGGCGCGACTTGATCACGCGCGGCCGGCGGGGTTTCACCGGATCATGCTGCGGCGCGCGAGCGCGGGCGGAATGGATCTGGTTTTCGCCGCCGCGCCGGAGCAACGGCTGCGGTGGACGGGTTTGTATGGGGTGACGATCGGGGCGGCCGCGGGGCGGAGGACCGTAAAGGCCGTGGTGCGGTGCCCGATGTTTCACGTACGCGTCGAGTGGACTTTGACGCCGGCGCAGGCCGGCGCGCTGCGGGCGTGGGTCGCCGCAGGGATTGCAGGCGAAGGTGAGCTGGCGCCGTGGAGGCGAACGCAAGCCGGGCGGGAGATGTTGTGGGTGTGGGCCGGGCTCGGGGCGGTGGCGGTCGAGCCCGCCGCGGGGGCGCGCGGGCGCGAGTGAGGTCACCGCGGGCGGCAGGACCCCGGGCGCGGTTTCGGCCGCAGCCACGTGCCCATCGCGGGCACGCCGGCGGCGCAGGCGGCGGAAACGGGGCGGCGGTTGTTGCCGATCTGGGGCGCGGCCGTGCGCCGCTGCACCGTTCGCAGGGTTGGAATTCAAAGGGTCGCGCGCGGTCGCATGAGGAGGGAGACCACTCTTTCCGTCGGGCGGCAGCCCGCCGAGCTCCCCGGGGAAAACCATCAGCTTGAGCGGTGGGCCTGGCGAGGTGCCGCGATGAAATGTCCGCCACGTTTTTCGGCCCGGCGGATGCGCCCGGGGTTTGGGTCCTCGCCGGCAAGCTGGAGGCAGGGCGGCGGTGCGGGGCGGGGTGGGCTGGCCGCCGGTGGTCGGCTCACGCGTTCAACGGTCCGGCGCGGGGACAGGCCCGCCGAGCTAAAATCGGTTCTGCTCGGGAGTAAAATATTCGACGTAGCCGAGCATCATTTCGTCGAAGGTTTGCGGGCCCCAGCGCACGGTTTTGGTCGGGTCGGGATTGGCCGGGTTGCCGGCGCTGTTGTCATACCACGCGGTGTAGACCAGGCGCGTGCCGCGCGGGAGCGTGGGCGGTTCGGCGAACTGATACGCCAGTTGCCAGTTGAAATCGTAGGCGGGCACGTCGAGGAGGAGTCGGCGCGTGCCGTCGGGGAGCACGGCCTCGTAGCGGGCGGCCTTGCCGCGGACATGCATGTGGGGGAGGAGGCTGAGGAGGGTCACCGTCGCGGGCAGCGTGAGCGCGGTGGTCTCGGGGTGGTGGGCGGCCCCGGCGGGGATCAGCAGGCGGGGATTGGCGAGACCGGCGACCTGGATGACGTGCTGCGGCGGCGCGGGCGCAAAGAGGAGGCCGAGGTGGGTGCGGTCGGTCGTGGCGTGGCCGTTCGGCGTGTAGTGCATCTGGAAACTCAGGGTGGAGCCCGCAGGGATCTGCTTGGCGAAGCCCGCCGGAAAAATCGCGTGGGTGTTGCCGGGTACATAGGCGGCGAAGAAGCCGTCGCGTTCGTCGGCCCCGGGGTTGCGTCCGCGGCGGCCCGGCTCGCCGGGTGGATGCACGCGGACGATGACGTGGTGGACGACGGCGCGGGCGGTGGGCCGGATCTCGTAACCGCGGATCCACGTGTCCGCGGTGAAATTCGTGGCGACGCGGATTGTCTGATACGGCATGACTCCGTCGGCCTTGATCGCGACGGCGCGGGGAAACTCGAGGACGGCGTCGGGCGGGCCGATCAGCCAGCCGGCGGGGAAGACGCGGGGCAACGGGGCGTCGGCCGGATTACCGACGGGTTTTTCGCCGGCGAGCCAGGCGACGAGATCGGCGCGGTCGGCGGGAGCGAGCGAGCGGTCGTTTTTCCAGTGGCTCGGTTCGCCGGGGGCGGGTGGCGCGGCGAACCACGGAGGCATGGCGCCGCGGGCGACCTGTCGGCGCATCATGCCGGCGTGGGCCCGGACGTCCTCGTAGGTTGCGAGGCTGAAGGGCGCGACCCCGCCGTCGCGGTGGCACTCGAGGCAATTGTTTTGGAGCAGGCGCGAAATGCGGTTGTGATACGTCACGAGCGGTGCGGGCGCCGCGGGCGCCGCCGCGGAAAAATCGAGGGCGCAACCGGGCGCGTCAGTGGCGGTGACGGAGGGATGTTGACCGGCGAGAACGGCGGCGAGCGCGTCGCGCACGTAGCTGACGCGAGGGGCGTCGAGGGCGAAGCCCAAGCCATACTGGTCGTCGAGCGCGCCGCGGTAAACCAGCGTGCGCGCGGCATCGAGGACGAAGACTTCGGCGGTGGACTTAGCCTCCAGCGCGGAGGCGAGGCGACCGTCGCGGTCGTGGACATAGCGGCCGGCAAGGGCGTGGGCCTCGAGGGCGGTGCGGATGTCGGCGGGCGTGTCGGTGGCGGTCGGATTGACGAACAGGAACGCGACGCCCTGGGCGGCGAACGCCTGTTCGAGGCGGGCGAGGCTGGACGTGTATTTCATCGTGACCGGACAGGTGGTGCTGGTGAGAGCGATCACGAGGGCCGGCGCAGACCGGTGGTCGGAGAGGCGGCCCGGGCGGCCGGCGAAATCGGTGAAGGCGAGATCGGGGACGAGACGGCCCACGCCGCGCTCCGCGGGTTTGACGACGACGGGCCCCTGCCGCGGCGAATCCACGGCGGCGGGCGCAGCGGCTGGGGCGGTTGCCGCGGGGGCCGGTGCGGCGGCCGGGTTGGCGCGTTCGCGGGCGAGGCCACGGGCGACGGCGCGGATGTCCGCGAGGGTGATGACACCGGAGCCGCGGGGGTCGAGCCGGTCAAACCAGGGCGCCTGGCCGGCCTCCGCGCGGGTCAGTTGGCCGTCGTGGTTGGCGTCGAGCTGCCGGAAGCGTGCCTCAAGCCCATCGGCCGGGTCGGCGGCGCCGGCCCACGCCGTGGCCACGAGGAGGAGGGAGCAGCAGGCGGGGGAAAAACGGGCGGGCATGGCGGGGGAGACGCACGCGGGGCGCGGGCGTTGCAGGGTTACGGCGCGGACAGGAGCTGGCGGGCGTCGGCGCGGGTCGGATCGAGGGCGAGGGTGCGGCGCGCTGCGGCTTGGGCGCCGGTGCGGTCGCCGCTGCGGAGCAGGATGGTGGCGAGGGCGTAGGGGTAATCAGGAGACGCGGGGGCGATCGACTCGGCCTGCCGGAGCGCGGCGGCGGCGTCGGGCAGGCGGTTGGCCTGGGCGAGGAGGAGGCCGAGATTATACCACGCGCGGTCGAACCGCGGGTCGCGTTGGATGGCCTGGCGGAAGGCCATCTCGGCGTCAGCGGGCTGGCGGGCTTCGGCGAAGGCGAGGGCGGCGCGGTAGGCGGACGGGGCGTCGTTCGGCTGCAGTTGCGCGGCGCGGAAAAAGGCGGCGGCGGCGGGCTGGGCCGCGCCCTGCGCGTTGTGGACGAAGCCGAGCGCCTCGTAGATGCCGGGGGAATTGGGGTCCCATTGCACGGCGAGCTTGATGGATTTTTCGGCTTCGGCGTAGCGGCCGCGGTTGGCGAGGTCCTGGCCGATGCGGAGGCGGCCGCCCGGCTGGTCGGCGGAGAGGGCGAAATAGGCGTCGAGTTCGCGGCGGGACGGGGAGTTCTCGGGGAGTTCGGCGGAGAGCGCCCAGGCGGCGTCGAGGCGGACGAGGCGGATGGGGTCCTGCAGCAGGGCGTGGAGCCGGTCGTGGGACGGCGCGTGGCCGTTGAGGAGGCGGACGGCCGCGGCGCGCTCGAGCGGATCGGGGGCGGCGAGCGCGGTCTGGGCGACGGCGACGACGGGGCCGGTGCGCTCGAAGGGCGTGAGGAGATCGAGCAAGGTGGCGCGCCACGCGGGGACGTCTTCGCGGGCGAGGACGGCGAGGATCGCGGCGGGCGCGGCGGGCTGGTTGGCCTGGGCGGCGGCGATGGCGCGGGTGCGGGTGCGCTGGTGCGAATCGAGTTTCGGGCCATACCATTTGTCGGCGGCTTCGATGGCCCACTCGGTAGACTGGTCGGTGTGGCAGCGATTGCAGGCGTTGGGGATGCCGAGTTCTTTGGTCAGGAGCGGGTCGGGGCGCAGCCAGCCGTGATCATGGCGCGGGGAGCGCTGCATGTAGGAGGTCGTCGGCATATGGCAGGTGATGCACTGGTTGCCGGTGCTGCCGGCGGCGTGGTGCGAGTGGGCGAGCGGATCGATGGGAATGGCGCGCGTGCCGTTGGGCTGCAGGCGCCCGGGCGCGGCGTGGCACTGCAGGCAGAGCGAGTTGTCGCTCGCGGGCAAAATGGTCTTGTTGGTGTGCGGATCGTGACAGTCGAGACAGGTGACGCCGGCGTGGCCCATGCGGCTGGTGAGCAGGGAGGTCCAGTTGAAATCTTCGTCGCGCTGCTGGCCGTCGGGATAAAACACGGACGCCTCGGTGGGGAGCGTGATACGGTGGTGGTCGAAGTAATTGTCGCCGGGTTGAAAATCGTGGGTGAGGAGTTCGTTGCGGGCGTGGCAGGGGGCGCAGGTGTGCATCATGCGCTGGCGGTCGCCGCGAAACGGGGCGGCGGGCGCGGCGGTTTTATAGTTGGGGAGGACGTGGGCATCGGTGCTGGGTCCGTGACACTGGATGCAGCCGACGCCGTGCTCGACCCAGGTGGATTTGTAGGTGTCCGCGAGGGCGTCATAGTTTTTCTGATATCCGGTCATGTGGCAGTGGGCGCACATGGAGTTCCAGTTCATGCCGCGGCCGGTCCAGTGGCCCCATTCGCCGGGCTGGCGGTTTTCCTGCCCGAAGATGTTGAACCAGTCTTTTTTCACGGGATCGAAGGCGAGGTCGGTGGGCTGCCAGCGGCCTCCGCCAGCGGGGACGAGCGGCTGCCAGAGGGGTTTGTGGCCGAGGATGAGATCGGGGGCGTAAGGGACGGCGGGGCCGGTGGCGGTCGCGGGGGCGGTCAGGGTGGGCCGGCCGTTTTGCCAGGCGAGGTCGAAGCGCGAGCCGCCGTCGCCGATGGTTTTTGGGGCGGTGAAGGCCGCTTCGTCGCGGGCGTCGATGACGCGGTTGGCGAGGGCGTGGTCGGACGGGGCCCAGGCGGTGTGAATCGCGGCGTGGCAGCTTTGGCAGGAGGCGGAGGTTTGTTGGACCGCCGCCGCGACCGTGCGGGGTGTCGCGGGCGGGGTCGAGGCGGAAGGGGTGGCGGGGCGGCCGCAGCCGGCGAGGGTCGCACACGCGACGGCGGTGAGATAGGCGGCGAGCGTCCACCCGGTGGTGCGGCGCCACGACTGGCGGGTTGGTCGGCGGGACGGCCGAGCGCGGCGAAAAAAGGCGGAGTAGAGGTCCACGGGTGAAAGGCGACGGCTACCGGGCGGGGACGCGGCGCGCAAGCGGTGAGTTTGCGCGGTGGAAAAGGGTGCGCGGCCCGCGCGGAGCGGAAACGGAGGGTGTGGGGCAGGAGGGCGCGACTTTTTTTGAGGACCCGGTGAATGCCGGTTGCGTTCGGTCCGGTTTGGCGCCCTGTGACACTGCACCTCTTCCCATGCACCACGCTGCGCTCTTCACGCCTGTTTCCCTCGGCTCACTCGTTTTGCCCAACCGTATCCTCATGGCCCCGCTCACGCGGTGTCGGGCCGATGCGGCGCACGTTCCGACCGATCTCATGACGGCATACTACGCGCAGCGGGCCAGCGCCGGGCTGATTGTGGCTGAGGCGACGATGGCGATCGAGGGCAACTCCGCGTTCGGCGGACGGGAACCCGGGATTTACTCCGCGGCCCAGGTGGTGGCGTGGAAGAAAGTCACCGACGCCGTGCACGCGAAGGGCGGGCAAATCGTGTTGCAGATCTGGCACGGCGGGCGCGCCTGTCACTCGTTGCTGAATGGTGGCGCGCAGCCGGTGGCGCCGAGTGCGCGGCGGATCACGAACGACGAGACGCACACGCCGGAAGGAAAAAAGCCCTACGAGATTCCGCGCGAGCTGCGCGATGACGAACTGCCCGGGATCGTCGCGGGTTTCCGGGCGGCGGCGCAGAACGCGCACGTGGCGGGTTTTGACGGCGTGGAGGTCCATGGCGCCAACGGCTACCTGCTTGATGAATTCCTGCGGGACGGCAGCAATGGGCGCACCGGCCGTTACGGCGGGTCGATCGAGAACCGGGCGCGGCTGCTGCTGGAGGTGGTCGATGCGGCCATCGGCGGGTGGGGGGCCGGGCGCGTGGGCGTCCGGATTTCGCCGCTCAACAGTTTCAACGACATGAAAGACAGCGACCCGGTTGGGGTGACGACCTACGTGGCGGCGGAACTGGACCGGAGGGGCATCGCCTACTTGCATCTGATGCGCGGGGATTTTTTCGGCGTGCAGACGGGCGACGTGATGACGCCGGCGCGCGCCGCGTTCAAGGGCGCGCTGATCGGCAACATGGGCTACACGCCCGCCGAGGCCGCCCAGGCGGTGGCAGACGGCAGGTTGGCGGCGGTCGCGTTCGGTCATCACTACGTGAGCAATCCGGATCTCGTGGAGCGCGTGAAGACCGGGGCGGCGTTGGTGGAGCCGGACGGGCGCACGCTCTACACGCAGGACGCGCAGGGTTATACGGATTACCCCGCGTTGGCCGCGGGTTGAGCGCGCCGGTCGCGCTCGGCGGGACGGGGTTGGCGTGGGCGCGCGAGCGGGCGTTATTTTTCGCCTGCGCAGCCGGCGTGGTTGCGCATGGGATACTGCAGTTCGTCGAGGCTGAGGCGATGGACGCACGCGCGGCGGGCCCGGAGAGCGAGCAGGCGCAAAGCGCGCAAGGGGCAGGTGACGGGATTGGAGCAGGCGACGGGGCCATGCTTCGAGCCATGGTGGTGCGGCCTCTCCCCGCGGCGCGGTTTGTCGATGATCCGCTCAACGCGCTGGCGATGCGGCCCGGGCGGGCGGGGGCGGTCGCGGGGTCGGGCGATGGCGGGCCGTGGGCTAGGCCCACGCGCGCGGAGTTCCCGGCGGGCGGCCAGGAGGTGGACTTCGCGTTCTGCGCGCCGGAGACGGACGACCTGCTGCGCGGGGCGATCGCGTCGCGATTGCCGTAAGGCGGCTTGAATCGGGCCGGTCGGCGCGTCACGGTGGGCTATGACCCCGAAACGACTGCGGTATGCAGCGGTGCCCCTGCTGGTGGTGTCGGCCGCCGCGGCCGAGTTCACGTTGACCACGTTTACGAAACAGCCGCTGGAGAAATTTTACTGGAGCGAAGGGGCGGCGTTCGGCGACCTGAACCGCGATGGAAAACCCGACGCGGTCTATGGGCCGTATTGGTGGGAGGGACCGGACTTCACCACGCGGCATGCGCTCTACGCAGCCACGACGACGTTCAAGCGCAAAGAGTCAGACGGGACGGAGACGGTGTGGCCCGGGTTCGAGGGCGGCTATGGCCGGGAAAACGCCTATTCGACGGACAATTTTTTCGCTTTTGTGCACGATTTCGACGGTGACGAGTGGAACGACGTGCTGACCTACGGGCTGCCGCATACGCCGGCGTATCTTTACCTGAACCCGGCGGGGCGGGACGAGCGGTGGGTGCGCCACACGGTACTCGACGAGGTGGATAATGAGTCGCCGACCTTCGTCGATCTAACGGGAGACGGCCGGCCGGAGATCGTGTGTGTGCACGGAGGAAATTTCGGATACGCAACGCCCGACCCCAAAAATCCGGGCGCAAAGTGGAGGTTCACCCCGATCACGGCGGGCGGTACGTGGCAGCGCTACACGCACGGGCTGGGGGTCGGCGATCTGAACGGCGACGGGCGACCGGACGTGCTGTGCAAAGACGGCTGGTTCGAGCAGCCGGCGTCCCTTGCGGGCGATCCCGTGTGGCGGTGGCACCAGCATTTTTTCGCGCCGGCGGCGGCGCAGATGTTTGCCTACGATGTGAACGGCGACGGGCGCACCGACGTCATCACGGCGCTCGCCGCACACGGCTTCGGGCTCGCGTGGTATGAGCAACTCGCGGCCCGGGATGCGGCGGGCGAGTTGCAGTTCAAGGCACACATTTTCCTGAACCACGAGCCGCGGGAGAACCGGTACGGCGTGGTGTTTTCAGAGATCCACGCGGTGGAGCTGGTCGATGTGGATGGCGACGGCCTGAAGGATATCGTGACGGGAAAATGTTTTTGGGCCCATGGACCGACGGGGGCGCCGGACGGCCAGGCGCCGGCGGTGCTCTATTGGTTCAAACTCGTGCGCGGAGCGGACGGGACGGTGGACTGGGTGCCGCACCTCATCGATGCCGATTCCGGCGTGGGGCGGCAAGTCGGGCTGGGTGACGTGAACGGCGACGGGCGGCCGGACATTGTTATCGGAAACAAGAAAGGCGCGTTTGTGTTCGTGAACCAGGTGCGGGGCGTCAGCGCGGGCGAGTGGGAGCGGGCGCAGCCGGCGGTGCTTTTTCCCGACGCGGAAAAGCACGCGCGCACGGCGCGGGATGTCGTGGTGCACACGGCGCGGGCTTCGGAGGGGGTGAAGGCGGCGGTCGCGGGGCAGGCGGTGAATCCGCCGCGCGCCGCCGGCGGGACACTCCCGGTGGGGCGGGACGGAAAGGCGCTGAATTTGGATTTTGAGACGGGGGATCTGCGCGACTGGGCGGCGGGCGGGGAGGCGTTCGCCCGGCAGCCGGTGGTCGGGGACGCGGTGTGGTTGCGGCGGGCCCCGATGACGAGCGGACACGTGGGCCGGCACTGGGTTGGGACGTTTGAAAACGGCCGCGGCGACGGGGCGACGGGGACGCTGACGAGCGCGGTGTTTCGCGTGACGCAACCGTGGGCGGCGTTTTTGCTGGCGGCGGGCGCGGATGAGACGACGCGGGTGGAGTTGGCGGATGCGGCGGGTCGCCAGGTGCTGCTCAGCGTCTCGGGCCGGGACATGCGCCGGCTCGCGGATGGGAGGGGATCGACCGAAACGATGGCCCCGGTGATTGTGAACCTGGCCTCGCTGATGGAACGCGAGGTGTTTGTGCGGGTGGTCGACGACCAGGCGGGCGGCGCCTGGGGCCACGTGAACTTTGACGATTTCAAGTTTTACGCCACGCGGCCGGCGCTCGCCGGCGCGGTGGAGGTGACCGCCGGGCGCTGAGGGTCAGCCGCCGGAGGCGGGGCGACGCACGGGAATGACGAATTCGGTGTGGCGGGCAAAAGCGATCGCGCTCGGCACGAGGGCGAGGACGGCGCCGGCGAGGGACGGCCAGAGCTGACGATCAAGGAAAAGCCCGAGGAGGGCGAGGGAGGGGGGAAGGGCGAGGAAGAACGCGGCGAGCGACCGGATGGCCGCAGCCCAAGCGAGAGCGAGGAGGAGGGCCGGAATCGAGACCGGCAGGGGCAGAAGGACCAGGAGCGTGGCCGTGAGGAAGGGGATCGGGGCGAGCGATTTCCCGGGGTAGCGAAAGAGGAGGGCGATCAGACTCACGCAGAGGATGGCCAGGGAGAGCGGCAGGACGAAACGCGCCCACGCGGCGTGGGTGGCGAAGAAGGGCGAGACCGGCTGCAGCACATCGATCGTCGCCAGCATGCCGAAGGAGGCCAACAGGCCGCGAGCCAGTTCAATCCAATGCCCGGCGAAACGGAGGATGTGAGTCACCATGACCCATCGGCTGCCGTTGCGGCGTTCGATCTCGAGCGCATGGAGCGTACGAAATCGGCGCTTGCGGCTGTAGAACGCCGGCAGGGGCGCGACCAGCGCGACCGCGGAAGCGAAAAAAATGATCCAACTGAGCGTCATGAATCGTTGTGCAAAGAGTGAGGGGGGGATATGGGTTATCCGGGAAGATTGCTACCAAGATTCTTTCGGGAGCTTACGCCGGTGCGATGTTTTTCGCGCGATGCAGGAGCAGTCAGTTGGCCGAGCCCTGGGTCCGAAAAGCCACGCTCACTTCGGACGGAGCCGGGGTCGGTGAGGCGAGCGGCGAGTCGGACGATTGCCCAAGGGCCCTCACCGGGGTAGAAGCCGGTGCCTTCGAGTTTGAGCGAGGCGGCGGTGACGGTGCCGGGGGGCGTGGGCGGGCGTGGGCGGGGCGGTGGTAGCGCGAAGCTGCGGGAGGAGCAGGGCGGTGAGCGCGAGGGCGAAAGGGGGTTAGTTGGTTTTCAGCGGTGGAATGGCTCAGGAGCGGGACAAGCGGACGACGAGGTCGGCGAGGGCCGTATCGGAACCGACATTACCAGGGAAGACGACGTAGCCGAGGCCGGGGAATTTGGCGTCGGCGCCGAGTCGCCAGACAGGGACGCCGGGGAGGGCTTGGCCGAGGACGAGGGCGCGGCGGACACCGAGGCCCTGGGTCGCGGTGTCGCTGGAGGTGATGCCGCCTTTGGCAATCAAGTAGCGCGGGGTGACGGTGAGATGCTGCACGAGGTGAATGAGGGCGGCGGAGATGCGGCGGCCGATGGCGAGACTTCCGGCGGCGTCGGAGGCGGTGACGAGCCGGCGGCTCGTGTAGACCACGGTATCGCGGCCGGCGGCGAGGGCGGTGTTGAGTGCGGTCACGGCAGTGGCGAGCGTGGGAGTGCGGCGGGCGTCGTCGAGGAGTGCGGTGACGTCGAGCTCGATGGGCGTGACGGCGGCGGTGGCGAGGAGGGCGGTGAGTTGGGCGCTCGTTTTCGGGACGTAGGAGCCGACGAGGGTGAGGCCGCCGGAGGAGGTCGGCGTGCTGAAAGCGGCGGGTGGGAGGAGCGCGTGTTGCGGGGATAGGCCGAGGCGGGCGGCGACGAAGCCGGCGGCGGTGCGGTAGAGGAAACGCGAGCCGGCGGCCTCGGCGGCGAGCGTCGCGGCGGCGAAGACCTCGATGTCGCGCGGCGCGGCGGCGTTGACGATGCAAACAGAGCCGCGGGGGAGGGCGCGGAGTTGGTCGGCGACAGCGTGGGGGCCGCCGCGGCGAAGGAGATCGAGGGAAATCGTAGCGACCGCGGAGGCGCGGGTGCGGCCGGCGGTTTTTTCTTCGATCCACGAAGGGAGGTGGGAATGGTGGTAGCCGAAGGCGGCATCGCGGGCGAAGGGCGTCTCGGCGGCAGGAATGAGGCGATCGCCCTCGGCGACGTAGTGAGTGTCGTGCAGCGTGAAGCGGCCACCGGCCTCGAAGTAGGGTGTGAGGACGGTAACGTCGAAGGGACCGAGCAATTCTGCGAGGGTGTCGGTTTCGAGCGGGTAGTGGCCGCGGAGCGTCGAGTCGCTGCGGCTGGCGACGACGATGGGTCGGCGGGTGGCCGTGGAGGCGGCGCGGAGATTGTTCGCGAGATCAACGTGCAGCGCGCAGGTCGCAGAGGGTGGGAGACTGCGGGAGTTGGTGAGAATGTAGAAACAGGCGGGCGCGGCCGCGAGTTCGGCGGTGAGCGTTGCGACGTCCCACGTGGTGACGACGGCGAGGTCTCGCACGGTTTGCGTGCCGGTCGGGTCGTCGTCGAGGACGACGAGCGTTCGGCCGGAGGCCGTCGCGGCGGACGCGTTGGCGGCGAGGACGGCGGCGGGCCAGACAGGCGGGAGCGCGGCGAGGGCGGCGCTGGTGGAGAGTGGAGTGGAATCAGGCACTGGTGACTTCGACCTGGACGTTTTGCGTGGCGGACTTGGAACGGAAAAGCGGACGCTGGGCCTGGGCGCCGGGGTGGGGCGGCGGGGTGGCGGAGGCGGGGCCCGCAGCGACGCGTTCGGCTTGGGCGGCGGCGACGCTGTCGAGCTTGAAACCGAAGGAGTGCAGGCCGGGGCCGTGCTGCGCGGGCCCCGCCTGCAGAGGATGATCGGGCGTGAGCGGATCGACGAGCTGGAGATGGGTGTTGCCGCGGTCGAGCTGCGTGAGGCGGACCGCGCCGCTGTACATAATTTCCGAGCTGACGACGGGAAAACCGAGTCGGTCGCGCCAAACGGCGAGCGCTTCGTCGGTGGGGCGGACGACGAGGGCGAGGTGATCGAGGCCTTGGTGGTGCATGTCAGGCGGGAAGCGCGACGACCTGGTGGGAGGCTTGGGAGCGGTCGCAGGCCTCTATTCGCGCGGCGGATTTCAGATCGCCCTCGCCGGTGTTTTCGCAGGGCGCGCCGTCGCGTAGCCGATCGACGCAGTGCCGCTGGATCGCGCAAACATCGTCGCCGGCGAAACCGTCGCGGGGGTGCGGGTCGTCGAGGACGCGGGTGGGTTGACCGCGAAGCTGGAGTGAGAGATTGGCCTCCAAGTCGGGTTCGAGGTGGCCGTTGCGCCCGGCGACGGAGTCCGATTTTTCGGTGGCGAGCATCGCGGTGAGATCGGTCCCGGCGTAGGCGCGCGGGATGCGGTGGAGCGCGGCGGCGGCGCGGGCTTTGCCGAGGGAGCGGTTGGCGGGGGCGACAATTTCGACTTCGGGCAGGCGGGACCACCCTGCGTGGGGCAAGCGGGAGAAATAGCCGGCGCCAAGGCAGAGAGCCCGGAGTTTTTTCGCAGGGCGGCGGGGAGCTTGAGGCCGGGACGGGCGGCGAAGCAGAGGACGACCGCAAGACCGGTGAGGGCGGCGGCGATGGAGAAAATGGCGTGTCGCCGCCACTCCAGTGCGGGAGGCAAGGGGGAGGCGAGGGCGACGCGGGCGGTTCGACGCCGAGAATCTTGACGCCATGGGCGACTCACGAGGCGGCGACTTCGTCGGAGATGCGGGGAAGGTCGTCGCGGTAGGTTGCCGGGTCGGCGGCATGGCGATGCCGACCGGTCCCGGGCAAGATCCCTCCGCCGCCGCTGAAGTGATCCGCGACCGGGCCGAGGCGGGCGACGGGGATGAGTCTGCGCGGAGCGATCGGAGTGCGATTGACGAGCGCGGAGGGGCCAAGGCCGAGCGAGAGCGGCTTGGTGTCGCTGGTCTCGGGGCCGGCTGCGGAATGGCACCGGGGGTCCATCGGCGTGCCGGCGCGGGAGGTGCGGGGCCAAGTGGCGGGGTTCCACCCGTGGGGGACAAAGGGGGCGTTAGGTTCGGTGGACAGGCCGCGCTGGCCGGGCGTCAGCGGCCGGGGCAGATCGACGAGACGGGGCAGAGGCATGGAAGCGAAGCGCGGAAAGGAGCTGGGGGCTCCGCGGCGTCAGGGCTTCGGGAGAACGGACTGGGTGGGATCGCGGGGCAACGCAGGCAGATCCATCGGCTGGCGGTAGCGCGCCAAGTCGGCGGTGAGGATGCGGACGTTCTTCCAGCGGATGAGATTCTTCTCTTGGGCAGGGGCACCGGTGGCGGGGAAGGAATGGATTTTGAAGGCGATGGGGCCGCGGGTGTATTTGTCGTCGAGCAGGTGCGCGGTCGGGATGCCGTTGACCCAGATTTTGAGTTCGCGGCCGACGGCCTCGATGCGAAAACGGGCCCATTCGTTGAATTTATAGGCGGTGCGACCGTGGTCGTTGGCCTGGAGGGTTTGGAGCCAGAGCCAGTTCTTGCCGTAGTCGTCGAAGATGCCGCCGGTCCACTGGCGCGTGGGCGACGGGTCGACTTTCATTTGGTAACCGTGGAGGCGCACACTGGCCGTGGCGGGTGTCTCGCGGCAGCGAAACAGCACGCCGGTGTTGAAGCCGCCGGTTTGGTAGCAATCGACCTCGAGAATGAAGTCACCGAAGCTTTCCTCGGTGCAGAAGAACGTGTGCTCGGGGGTGCCGCGGACCATATGACCGACGAGCTCGCCGCGGTCGACGACGGCGGAGGCTTTCGTCGCGGGGCCGACGATTTTCCAGCCGGTGAGATCGCGGCCGTTGAAGAGCTCGCGCCAGGGTGGGGTCGCGTCGGCGCTTAAGGCGGCGAGGGCGGTAGAAAGAAGGAGGCAAAGGAGACGGGGAAGGGGGATTTTCATCGGGAGTAAAGGGAGGGCAGACGAGATGACCGATTGGGGCGGTGGAGATTCTACCGCCGAGGTCGGCGGTGCGGGCTATCGGGGTGGGCGAGGAAATCCGCAACGGGCCCGGTGATCAAGCACGCGCCGCGACGGGGCTCGGGGTGGTCGAGCCGTTCGAGCAGCAGGGCGATGGAGAAAAGGGTGGCGATGGGATGAACGATGCCTTGGCGCGCAAGGATGGGCGCAGTGCCGTGGGAGCGTTGGAAAAGGCGTAGGGTTTCGCCGAGATCGGGGGACGGCGCCATGCCCAGCGCGCCGATGATGTCGGCGCCGGGATCGGACAGAATGTCGCCGAACAGGGTTTCGGTGTCCATCACGTCGAAGGATTCGGGGCGTTGGACGAGACAGAGCGCGGGGGCGTCAACGCGGATGCGGTCGGCGGCGACGGCGGGGAAGCGCTGCACCGGAACAAGGTGGCACCGCAGCGTTAGCGGTGAGGTGGCGCCGGAGCGGAAGCGGGGGCGGAAGGGAACGGTGACCGTTGAGCGGGAAGATGGTCGCGCGGACGGCGTCTGCGCAGTTTTGGCTGTTCCCGCGCGGGTGGTTTGTGCACCGTGCATACGCCCCCCTCTTTTTCTATGCCGACTTTCTCGTCCATCTCTCCTCCGAATTCGTGGTTTGCGCTGAGCCGGGTAGTTTTGGGGTTGGCACTGTTCGCCGGTTGTCAACGGCAAGAGCCTGCGTCCACGCCGGCGCCGGCACCGGCCAGTCCGACGGCGGCGGTCCCGGCGCCGGCCGCGCCCCCGCCCCCGGCTGCGCCCGCGGCGAGTGGGGCAAAGGTCAAAGGGCGTTGGTTGCGGCCCGACGGCGGCTACATTTTGGCGATCACGGCGATCGCAGCCGACGGCCGCGCGGAGGCCGGATATTTCAATCCCAATCCGATTAAGGTCGCGTGGGCAACGGTCAGCGCGGAGGGAGCGGAGATCCGCGTAAAGGTCGAACTGCGCGATGAGAATTATCCGGGTTGCGTTTACAAGCTCACTTACGCGGCAGACAAGGATCGGCTGGTCGGAACGTATCTTCAGGCTCAGATGCAGCAGACCTACGAGGTCGAGTTCGTGCGCGAGCCGTAAGCGCAGGGCTGGCCGGGGCGGTTTTGCGGGGAATCGCTCGGCGAGGCGTCTTTATGTCCGCCCTGCACCGAACCGTGGAGGTGTCGCGGGGAAGGCTGGAGGCAGGAGCCCACGGTTGAGTGAGCGTCGGGCGACCGGCGCACCCGGGGACACCGAGCGCGGCAGGACACCGAGTTGCGCCCGGCCCTTGGCGGGCCGGCGCAGTTCGGTTGAAACGGAAGGAAGCTCTTTTCAATCAGTTAAGGCTGATTCAGCGGGAAATAATTTGCGCAGCGTGGTTCGGGGGCGATCGCAGGTGCGGCGTTTTACACCGATCAGCCTAAATTTCCCTTGCTCTTCGGGCGGAGCGAATGAGGGTCCTCTGCACCCTAGGTATGTTCCACCGGATCATCCTCCTCGTTACCCTTGTTTCGCTGGCCTGCGGCGTGTCCGCGCAGACGAGCTCGCCCTTGGTCAGCAGTGTATGGAGCGGAAATGTGACGCCAACGAGTGCGAGTGTCGTGGTGCGGCTGGCCGCGGCGGGTCAAAAGGTGCGCTTACTGGTGAGCGTGAACTCGTCGTTGACGCCGGCGACGTTCTCGGCGAGCGCGACTACGGCAGTGACGGCGGGCAACACCGTGACCCTGACGGTTTCGGGTCTGCTACCCGATGGGGATTATTTTTATGGAATTGAAGTCGCCGGCGTGGTCCGGACTGAGCCGAACTCGCGGGGCCGGTTTCGTACGTTCCCCTTGGGGCGCGGTTCGTTCAAAATTGCCTTTTCCTCGTGCAGCGACTTCCGGAAAGCCGATCAGGGGGCGTTCGATGCGATCGTGGCGGAGCGGCCGCTCATGTTTATCCATATGGGCGACTTGCACTACATCGACACAGACAGCCCTATAATCGAAGACTATCGGGTGAACTATGATGCGGTGCTGAATCACCCGAACCAGTCGGCGCTCTATCGCAGCATGGCGATCGCCTACATGTGGGACGATCACGATTTTTGTGGCAACGACTCGAACGGTGCGGCGATCGGGCGGGATGCGGCGCGGTTCGCCTACCGGGAACGGACCCCGCACTACCCGATTGCCCCCGCGGGCGGCGCGATGGCCCAGGCCTTCACCATCGGCCGCGTGCGGGTGATTTTGACCGACCTGCGAAGTGCCGCGGCGGGGTCGACTCTGCGGGAAAGCGCGACGAAGAGCCGGCTGGGGGCCGCGCAAAAGGCGTGGTTTAAACAGGAATTGATCAACGCACGGGATGCCGGGTTTCCGCTGACGCTGTGGGTCTCGACGATGCCCTGGATTGCGCCGGCGGTCCTGGGTGAGGATAGTTGGGGAGGCTATGCGACCGAGCGGACGGAGATTGCCAATTTTATCCGGGACAACCGAATCACCAACGTGGCGATCCTCTCCGGCGATATGCATGGGCTGGCCTTCGATGACGGCGTCCACTCCGATTATGCGACCGGGGGCGGCGCGCCGCTGACCGTGCTGCATGCGGCGGCCCTGACCCATACCGGCGCAGAGAAAGGCGGGCCCTACACCGGCGGTCCGATCATGGGCGGTCAGCAGTACGGGATTCTGGAGGTTTTTGACACGGGTGGGCCGAGTGTCGCGTGTCGGTTCATCGGCAAGCGGGTCGGTGAGGGGGACAAGCTCAATTACATTTTCAGTTCCTCCGCGGCGGGCAGCGCCGGCGTTGCGTTGAGCAATATTTCCATGCTGGCACGGGTGACGGGCGGCGAAGATGCACTCACGAGTGGATTCGTGATTGCGGGCCAAGCGGCGCGGCAGGTGTTGGTGCGGGCAATCGGACCGTCGCTGGCGTCGTTCGGTCTGGCCGACGCGCTGGAACGGCCGCAGTTGACGATTTTTAAGGGCAGTACGGCGATTGCCACCAACGAAGGCTGGGGGACCGATCCGGACGCGATCGAACGGCTGACGGAGATGTTCGATCGGTCGGGTGCCTTTCGTCTGCAGGAGGCAAGCAGCCGGGATGCGGCGCTCGTGCTCTCACTGGCGCCGGGAGTGTACACCATGCGGGTAAAAAGTGCGGACGGAAAACCGGGCTCGGCGCTCCTCGAAGTTTACGACGTTCCCTGATCGGTCGGGGCCCGGCGGCGGTGGTCGAGCGGTTTTCCGGCGGTGCGCTGCGGAATGGGGCCGTGAGTGAGTTCTGAGGCCCGTTCACGCCAGCGGGCAGTGGTGCAGACGCCTCCCTAGGGGCGAAGGAGCCCGGGGGCGAAGGGGCCGGGGCGGCAACGTCCCGGCGGTCTTGGTCGTCGTGCGGGAACGAAAGGGCCTCGCAGTCTACCGCGCGGCGGCTTTGAGCACGGAGAATCGGGCGCGCATTTCGGCTAGGGCGGCCGACTGCACGGGACTGGCGGCGAGGTTGTTGGTTTCGGCGCGGTCGGCCCGGAGGTCAAAGAGTTCCTCGTATTTAAAATCGGGCCAATAGAGATATTTCATCTCTTTGCGCACGAGGGCCTCGGACGAGGGGATGAACTGGATGCTCTTGATCGTGGCGTGCTCGTAAAAAAATTCCGTGCGCCAAGCGGGAGGCGTGGCGGCGAGGTAAAGCGGAGCGAGGTCGCGGCCTTGCATGCGCGCCGGTGCGGCGACGCCCGCGGCGGCGAGGAAGGTCGGGGCGAGGTCGACGTTGAGCGTGAAGTCGTCGTTGGTCTGGCCGCGTTTGGCGGCGGGCATGCGGGGGTCGCGGACGATGAGCGGGGTGCGGATGCTCTCCTCGTAGGGATACCATTTGTCGGCGAGGCCGTGTTCGGCGTGAAAGAAGCCGTTGTCGCTGGTGAAGATCACCAGGGTGTGGTCAAGGATGCCTTGCTGGCGCAGCGCTTCGACCACGCGGCCGCAGGTGGTGTCCACTTCGGTCGCGAGCCGGTAATAGTTCTTCATCATCGTCTGGTATTTTTCCGGCGTATCGAAGCGCCAGTGATAGCGGACGCGGCCCTCGTTCTGCTCGTTGGCGATGAAGGGCGGGAGGCGCTTGAAATACTCGTCGGTCGATGTTTTTGGCACCGGAATCGTCACGTCCTTGTAGAGGGCCAGGCTGCCAGGCTGCGGAAGGAACTGGAGGGGATTTTGGTCTTCGGCATGCGTGGCGAAGAACGCGAGGGTGAGGACGAACGGTTTGTCGGTGGGACGCGTGCGGAGAAATTCGAGGGCGTCGTTTTCGTTCTTTTGGGTGACGTGAATTTTCGTGCCGTCGGCCTCTTTGATCCAATGCGTGCCGCTGTAGGAGCGGCCGAAATCGAAATTTTCCTGGGGAAAGGGACCGTTGTGCCACTTGCCGATGTGGCCGACGTGATAGCCGTTCGCGCGCAGGCGACCGGGGTAAGTTTCGGCCCACGGCGTGGTGAACATCGCGAATGCGGGGTTGCCGTGGCGCGACATCCACTGGCCGGTCAGGAGGGTGGCGCGGCTTACGCCGCAGATCGCGGTCGTCACGCAGTTACGGGTGAAGCGCATGCCCTCTTGGGCGAGGCGGTCGAGAGCGGGTGTTTGGACAACGGGATGTCCGGCTACCCCTAGCGTGTCGAAGCGCCAATCGTCCGCGTACAGGACCACGATGTTGAGCGGCTTGGCGGGTGCCGCCGCCTGCGCGATGAGTGGCGACAGCAGGGCAAGAAGGGCGAGGCCGGAGGCGGGGAGGGAGCGGAGCATGGGAGAGGAACGGAGCCGGTTATTTCGGCAGCGGCACTTGGGCCGTGGTCTGCAGGTAGGTGATGAGGTGGCGGACTTGATCGTCGGTCAAGGCGGTGAGCAGGCCCTCGGGCATCATGCTGACGGGAAGCTGCTCCTGTTTGGCGATGTCGGCGCGATCGATGCGCGTCTCCTGATCGATCATACGGACGGTTACCGTGCGTTCGGTTTTGGCGCGCAACAGACCGTTGAGCACGCGGCCGTCTTTCAGGGTGAGCACGGTCATGAGGTTTTCGGCGGTCACGACGGCGCTCGGGTCCGCGATGTTTTCGATGAGGTAGCCGATATCGTGGCGGCCGCTGCCGGTGAGATCAGGGCCGAGGGTATGGCCCTCGCCGTAGAGCTTGTGGCAGGCGGCGCAGACGGCGCCGAAGAGGACGCGGCCCTGGCTCGCATCGCCGGTGCGCAGGAACTCGGGGGTGAGTTGGGCTTTGAGCGTTGCGATGAGGTGTTGTTGGTCGGCGCTGGACTCGCGGACTTCGCCCCAGACCTCGGCGAGTTTTTGCGTGAGCGCGGCATCGTCGAAACTTCGGATCTGGCGGGCGAGGGCCGGGGTGAGATCGGCGCGGGGAATGACGATTTTTTCGACGGGGCTTTCGATGTGCTTGAGCAGGACGCCGGCAAACGCGGGGCGCGACACGAGCACGGCGAGGGCCGCGGGGCGCTCGTGAGGCGCAAGGCCTCTGTAGCGGGCGATGATGCGGTCTGCTGCCGCGGAGTCGTCGAAGGAGGCGAGACCCTGGATTGCGGCGACGCTCAGGGCGGGGATGCCGATCAACGACTCGCAGACTTTGCGGAGGTCGGGGGACTTGGCTTCGATCAGCGTGCGCAACGCGGCGCGGCGGTGGTCGGAGCTGGCCTTGGGGTCGAGGGCGACGGCGCGGACTTCGGCGAGGGCGCGGCCGCTGCCGAAGAGGACTTCGAGGTCGCGGAGTGAGTGGGTGAGTGCGGCGTCCTGAAGGGCGGTGACGCGGGCGGCGAAGGCGGCCCAGCCAGCCGGCTTCCTGGCTTTGCTCCAGCCGCGGAGGGTGTCACTCATGCCGCGGAGAATGTCGGCGGCGAGACCTTCGGCGTTGAGCGCGAGGAGCGTGTTGAGCGGTGCGGGAGCCTGATCGATATCTTCCGCGACGCGGCGGGTGATGAATTGCCGCACCAGCGGGATTCGGCACGCGGGGACAAGGGCGACAAGTTGGGCCGGAGCAAGGTCGCGGATGCCGGACCAATAGAGCAGGGGGAGATTGTGATCGGTGGCGTCCTCCGGGTGGGAGAGGAGGAGGGCGGCGAGTTGGGCGCGGGCGTCGGGGGCGAGCGAAGGAAGCGTGGAGGCGCGGGCGAGACGGAGGAAGGGGCTCGCGGTGTTCTGCGCGGTGGCGGGGGTGGAGGCAACGGCCCAGCGCTGGAGGTGTTCGTTCGGGCTGGTGCGCATGGCCGCGAGCATCGGCGCAATGGGCGCGGCCGAATCGGGGGCAAAGGCCGAGATTTGTTGGAGGGTCCAATACGCGGTCAGTTGCTTCGCAGCGGAGGGGGCGGTGGCGAATTGATCGCGGAGCTGCTGGGTGACGGCGGGCAGGCCGTGGTGTCGGCGGGCGCGTTCGCGGAGTTCCCAGCGGGCCATGCGCACGAGCCACTCGTTGGCGCTGGTCTGGAGGGCGACGAGTTGGGCGTCGGTGAGTTGGGTGAGATCGGTTTCGGTGGGACGCGTGGCGTCGCCGTAGGTGATTTTGTAGATGCGGCCGGAGGTGCGGTGCACGCCGTCGTTTTCGTGGCATTCGCCGATGTCGCTCCAGTCGAGAATGTAGACGCCGCCGTCGGGGCCCGCCTGGATTTCAATGCCGCGGAACCACGGGTCGTCCGTGGTCATGAAGTCGGGCGCGTGTTGGCCGACGTAGCCGCTGCCGCGGCGTTCGAGGCGGTCGATATTCACGCGGCGGCCGTGGAGATTCGTGGTGAAGACTTGGCCGCGATACGCGGGCGGGAAGTTGGTCCCTTGGTAAATCATGAGGCCGACGTGGGCGTGGCCGCCGCCGACCCGGGACGACGCCGCAGTGACGCCGAGCTTGCGCACATCGGTCCACGCCTCGCCGCTGTCCCAGTGGTAGTGGTCGGCGTGCTGGTCGATGAGTTCGTAAATGCGCGGGTAGGGGTCGTCGCCGTGCATCCGCTTGAAATGGGCGCCCTGAATACCGTGCCAAAGATGACCGATGACGGTGTTGATGAAAAACATTTCGCCGTGCTCGTCCCAGTCCATGCCCCAGGGGTTGGTGGTGCCGTGGCAGTAGGGCTCGTAGATTTTTTGGGTCGGATGGTAGCGCCAAATACCGCCGGCGGTAGGCGAACGCTTGTCCGGCGGAGTGCCGGGCACGTCGGCCCAGCTCGTGCTGCTGATCCCGACACGACCGTAGAGCCAGCCATCGGGTCCCCATTTGAGACCGTTGGCGAACGTATGGCGGCTGGCGGCCGTGGTGCTGAAACCGTCGAGAAGAATTTGCGGTGGACCGCTGGGTTGGTCGCCTTCCGTGGGGATGAACAACAGGTGAGGCGGGCACAGGGCGTAGACGCCGCCGAAGCCGCGCTCGATGCTGGTGAGCATCTGAAGATCGTCGGCGAAGACGGTGCGCCGATCGAAACGGCCGTCGTTGTCGGTGTCCTCGAAGATGACGATGCGGTCGCGGAGCTTGAGATCGAAGCGCTCTTTATTGTCGGAATAGGTGTAGTTTTCGGCGATCCACAGCCGGCCGCGCTCGTCCCAGCACAGGGCGATGGGATTCTGCACGTCGGGTTCGGCGGCGAAGAGGGTGGCTTTGAAGCCGGGCGGCAGGTGCATCTGGGCGAGCAGCGCCGCGGGCGGCGTGAGCGGCCGGTCGGTGATGTCCTGATTGTTGGTCGGCGGCGGGAAGGCGGCGCGGGCCGATGAAATCCCGTGAGCACCGCCCAGCACCAAAACGAGCAAGAGGAGAGCGAAAAAGTGACGGAGCACGGGGCCGGGTGACAGGCGAGGTGGGGCAGCGACGAAGCGAGCGGGGAAGATGGGTTGCCGACCTGTGTTGGCGAGAACTTCAGCTTTTCTTCTTGGCGTTTTTGGAGGCTTGCGAGGGAGGCGGCATTGGGGCGTGCCAGGATTTCCACTCGGCGGTGAGGGAGTGAACGAGTTTGGTTTCGTGGGCGGCCCGATCGTGTTTTTCCTCTTTGTCGTGGGCGAGGTCGAAGAGGGCAGGCGCGCCGTCCGGGGCGAGAAGGAGTTTCCACGGGCCGCGGCGAACGGCGCCATAACCGCTCATACTGAAGAAGAGCGCGTCGTGCGGGGCGGTGGGGGTGGGAGCGGTGAGGTGCGGGGTGAGGTCGACGCCGTCGAGTCGGGTGGGTGGCGGGGTGCCGGTGAGCGCAGCGACCGTGGCGAAGATGTCGAGGGTGCTGACGGGATGATTGAATTTGAGGCCGGCGGGAAAGACACCGGGAAAGGTGGCGAGAAACGGCACGCGGATGCCGCCTTCGTAGAGCGACCACTTGTAGTCGCGGAGCGGCAAACTCTCACTGCGGTTTTCGGGATGACCGCCGTTGTCGCCGACGAAGAAGACGATGGTGCGGCGATCGAGTCCCGTGGATTTGAGTTTGTCGAGGATGCGGCCGACGGCTTCGTCGAGGGCGGCGATGGTCGCAACGGTATCGGCGCGGGCGGTGTCACCGGGAAACTGCGACGCGTAGCGTTCGGCCTCGCCGGGCCGGGCCATGGGGACCTTGGGGATGTCGAGAATTTTTCCCGCAGCGAGGGCCTCGTCGTAGTCTTGGCGGATGAGTTGGGCGTTTTTGACGACGCGGAGGATGTGCGGAGCGTTGAAGGTGACGGTGAGCGAGAAGGGTTTAGTGAGGTGGCGGTCGATGAAGTCGACGGCTTCGCGGGCGAAGAGGTCGGTGCTGTAGTCGTCGCTTTCCTCAAGGACGCCGTTGCGCGCGAGTTTGGGGTGATGGTAGTCGATGAACGGGCTTGAGACGGGAGAGCAAAGGGTTTCGTCGAAGATTCCGCGGGCGTGCGGCAGGGGGCCGGCGCTGTGCCATTTGCCGATGAGGGCGGTGCGGTAGCCGGCCGCGCGGAGGACGCCGGGATAGAGCGGTTGGGTGACGGGGATGCCGCCGCCGTTGTCGACGAAGCCGGAGCGCTGGGGGTAGACGCCGCTGAAGATGCCCGCGCGGGCGGGACCGCAGAGCGGAGCGGTGGCGTAGCCGGAGGTGAAGCGCACGCCGGTTTGGGCGAGCCGGTCGATGTTGGGCGTCTTGACGGCACCCGGGTTCAGGCAGCTCACGTCGCCCCAGCCGAGATCGTCGACGACGAGGACGATGACGTTCGGCGGAGTCGGGGTGGCGGAGACGCCCGAGGCGCGGAGCAGGGTGAGCGCGGCGAGGAAGAGAACGGGGCGCAAGGTGGAGCGGAGGGACATACGGCGGGGTGGTCAGGGAGTACGCGACGGGGGCGGGCTAGGGCCCGAGGGAATGCCGCGTCGCTGATCGCCTTGCAATCACAAGGCGGGGTGGGGGGCGGGGCGGAAACCTCGCGCTGCAGCGGAGTCAGGGGCCCCTTTTTTGTTTGCGGGCTTTGGCTTTGCTCGCGGGGTCTCTCGGGGCGTCGTCCTCCTCGGCGGTTGCGCCGGCAGCCGAGGCGGGTTTTCCGTCGAGGTAAACATCATAGTAATGGTGCCACGTCGGGGACATCGCGCCGTTGGTCAGGCCGGGCGGTTTGAGACCCTGGCTCCACGCGGTGAGTTTGGTGCGGAGGCGCGCCGCGATTGCGGGGTGCTGGGCCGCGAGGTTGTGTTTTTCTTCAAGGTCGGTGCCGAGGTCGTAAAGGTATTCGCGGTCACCGCCGCGGAGTAGTTTCCAGTTGCCCTCACGAATGGCGGCTTGGGCGACCCAGCGCCAGTAGAGCGCGTCGTGCGGCGCGGTCGTGATCTTGCCCGTGAGGTGGGGCAGAAGATTCACGCCGTCGAGGTCGCCGGGCTGGGTTGGGATGTTCGCCATCGCGCAGGCGGTCGCGGCGACGTCGAGGGCGGTGATGGGATGGAGATAAGTCTGACCGGCGGGAATGGTGCCCGGCCAGGCGACGACGAACGGCGTGTGCATGCCCCCCTCGGCCAACATGCCTTTTTCGCCGTTGAGCGGCGTGTTGAGGCTGCCGTCCCAGCCGGGTCCGCCGCCGGGGAGATCGGCCTTGATGATTTTGAGCGGCGCGCCGTTGTCACCGATGAGAAACAGGAGCGTGTTTTCGGTGAGCCCGTGTTGTTTGAGTGTTGCGGTGAGGAGGCCGACGCCGTCGTCGACGGCGGAGAGCATGGCGAGGGCTTGGCGACGGCGTTGGGGCATTTCGCCGGGGAAGCGGTCGAGGTATTTTTTCGGCGCGTCGAGCGGAACGTGGGGCGCGCGGTAGGCGACGTAGAGGAAGAACGGTTGGGCTTTGGAGCGTGCGATGACGGCGGCGGCGGCGCGGCTGCAGGCGTCGACGTGATACAGCTCGGGCGGGAGATTCCCCAGGGGGCGGTCCTGGCCGTCGAGGGTGAGGTTGGCGGCGAAGGGTTGGGCGGCGTTTTGACTGAAGACGTAGTTGAAACCGTGGCGGGTGATTTCGGCCGTGGGACCGAGGTGCCACTTGCCGAATTGAGCGGTGACGTAGCCGGCCTTCTGGAGACGGGTAGCGAAGGTGGTCTCGCGGTCGAAGCCGTCGAGGGTGTCGCCGTTGGCCTCGACCCCGAAGCGGCCTTGGAATTTTCCGACCATGAGGCCGGCGCGGGAGGGCACGCATTGGGGGGCGGTGCTGTAGCCGTGTTTCGCGAGGACGCCGCTGCGGGCGAGGGCGTCGATTTGCGGCGTCTTGAGGTCGGTGTGGATCCCGTGGATACCGAGATCGGCGTAGCCGTGGTCGTCGGTGTAAATGACGATCAGGTTGGGCTTGCGAGGCGTGGGCTCGGCGGCGGCGAGGGTGCCGGCGGCGATGCTGAGGAACAGGGTAAGAAAGCGGTGGATCATCGTGAGGCGGGATTCAGTGCGCGCGGGGCGGCTGGGCGAATGTGTTTCGGCTGGGAAGAGGCGGAGAGAAGTTGGATGAGCGGCGGCGCGGCGGAGCGCTGAGCGGCGGCGACGAGGCGCGCGGCCCAGACGAGGTTGGCGTCGGCGAGGGCGGGTGGCAGACCCGCCGGGGCGTCGGGCGCGAAAGCAGCGAGCGCCTGGGGGGGCGGCAGAAGTGCTGATTTCGCCGCGGGCGGCCGCCGCGGCGCCAGCGACGGATTTGAAGCATGGACCGGCGATGAAGGGACGGATGGTTTTGGAGAGGGGAGACCGATTTCACTTGGCCGAGGCAGCCGTCGCCGACGAATTGACCGACGCGCGGCACGTCGGGGATCGAGCGATCCGGGGTGCCGGTTGGAAAAACGCGGCCGGAGCGGCGGACGGTCTCGGCGATGCGCCGGCCCACCTGAATCGTCATCGCAACAGGCTGGTCGCCGTAGATATCTTGGCCGACTTGAGCGGCGTCGATGGCCGGGCGGGCGAGAAATTCGCGGTAGTCGTGGTCGGCGGTGCAACTTTGGCAGCTGCCGACAGACTTTTTCCCCGCGTTGATCTCGGCGATTTCGGCGCAGCCTGCTTTGCGGCGGAGACGGTCGACAGCGCACACGGCGACGAGCTCCACGGCGTCGCGGTGGGCCAGAAATTTGAGGTGGCCGTTGGCCCTGACACCCTTGCCGATGAGACCGATCGGGGTGCGTGCGCTCGGGGGGACGGCGCCCGCCGCAGCGCGCGCCGACGCTGGGATGATCGGCGGGCGCGCCAGGCCGCCGGCGTCAACTGCGCTCTGCTGGAGAAACGTGTGGCGGGTGAGCGGGGACGGGGTGGCGGGCGAGGCAGGTTTCATGGCCGTGGAGCCGGGCGGGGGATGGCGCCCTTCAAGGCGCAGCCGGGAGGTTCTTTTGCTTGGTTGCGGTCTTCTGCTTCGTGTCGGACTTCTGTTTCCCCTCGCCGGCGAGACGATAGGCGGCGGCGTTGAAGGCGGGGTTGCGGACGGGCGTGACGGCCTGCGTTTCGGTGAGAAATTGTTCGATGAGGGCGTCGAGGGCCTTCACGCGGGCGGGGTCCTGGGCGGCGAGGTTGTTCGTTTCGCCGAGATCGTCGCGGAGGTGGTAGAGCTGGTAGCGGTGGGCGCCGTTTTCTCCCGCGAAGAAGAGGCGGATGAGTTTCCAGTCGCCTTGGTGGACGGTAACGGCGGGTGGGAGCCAGTCGGGGACACCAGGCGCGTGAGGGAAATAGGTGAACACGGTGTCGCGGGTGAGCGGCTGGCCCTGCAACGCGGGGAGGATGCTCATGCCGTCGAATTTCTGATCGGGTGCGAGGGGGAGGCCGAGGCCGGCGAGGAGGGTGGGATAATAGTCCTCGCTTTGCACCAAGGCGTCGCTGCGCGTGCCGGGCTTGGTGCGGCCCGGCCAAGCGATAACGAGGGGAGTGCGCACGCCGCCCTCAAAGACGGTGGCCTTCCCGCCGCGGAGCGGGGCGTTGCTGGTGGGGGTGGTGCCGTCGACGACGTTGTACATATTTCCGCCGTTGTCGGAGGCGAAGATGATGATGGTTTTATCGGCGAGCTGCAGGCGGTCGAGGGTGTCGAGGAGCGTGCCGACGGCGTCGTCCATACTCTCGATCATCGCGGCGTAGGTGGGGCTGCGCTGTGGGTCGGCGGGGTTGACGCGGGCGCGGTGTTTTTCGATGAGGGCTTTTTTGGCGTCGAAGGGCGCGTGCACGCTGAACATCCAGTAGTTCACGAAAAACGGGCGGTCGCGGTTTTTCTCGATGAAGGCGGTGGCTTCTTGGGCCATGCGGTCTTCGATGTGTTGGTCGGGCTGGCCGGGATCGGCGTCGAAGTCTTTGAATTTCCAGGGCGCGACAAAACTGCCGGCGGGCCCGGGACCGGGCCAGTGAGGGAGATCGACGTCGAAGCCGTGTTGCAGGGGCGAATACGGCGGGGCGCCCAGGTGCCATTTGCCGAAATGGCCCGTAGCGTAGCCGGCGGCCTTGAGGGATTTGGGAATGGTGGGGTAGGTGGTCGCGAGGCGTGTGACCGTCTCGGGCATAAACGACGGCGACGTGGCGGGTGCTTTGGTGCCGGCGGTGGCTTGGAGGGTGATCTTGGGGAGGTGGCCGTTGGGTGTGGTGATACCGGTGCGCGCGGGGCTGAGGCCGGTGAGGATGGCGGAGCGCGTCGGCGAACAGAGCGGGCTCGCGGAATAGGCGCGGGAGAACGTCATGCCGCGTTTCGCGAGCCGATCGAGGTTGGGCGTCTGGTGAAACTTCGTGTGCCCGTAGAGGGTGGTGTCGGCCCAGCCGAGGTCGTCGGCGAGGATGAAGATGACATTGGGGCGCGGCGCCGTGGCGGCGGTCAGCGGTGCGCCCGCGGCGAAAGGCGCGAGAGCGGTAAGGGCGGCGAGGAGGGTACGAAGGGGGGAGGCTGATTTCATGATCATTTCTTTTTAGCGGCGGGCGAAGCGATCATCGTGACGGGCTCGCCCAGGCGGAGCGGCTGGCCGAAGACGGTTTGGGTGTCACCCTGTTGTTTCATCCATGCGTCGAGTTCGGAGCGCAGGCCGGCGAGGCGGGTGGCGTGGCGCGGATCCGCCGCGAGATTGTGGAGCTCAAACGGATCGGCGGCGAGATCGTAGAGTTCCTCGGCAGGATGTTGGATGGAACGTTGCACGACGGCGGCGGCGGTGGGGTTGGTTTTCGCCGCGGCCAGCCACGCGGTCCAAAACGCCGGCCGATGCGGGCCAGACGACCGGGTCATATGGGTGTGATATTGGAATTCGGGCTGAAGATTGCGGAGATATTTCCAGTCGCGCGTGCGGACGGCGCGGATGGGGTAGACGTTGAAGTCGCCGTCGCCGCTATGCGTGGCAAAGACGCGATCGCGATGCGCCGTTGCCGTGCCCAGGAGGAGTGGCGCGAAGGACTTTCCGTCGAGGCCGGCCGGGACGGTGCCGCCGGCGAGCTCAATGAACGTAGGCAGCAGGTCGGGCCAGCACACCATCGCGTCACTCGTCGTCGCGGGTTTCAGGCGAGCCGGCCACGCGATGATGAGGGGGACGCGAATACCAGCGTCGTAGAGACTCCATTTCGCGAAAGGCAGGGCGGCTCCGTGATCGGCGGTGTAGATGAAGAGCGTGTCGCCGGGGATCTTTTCGCGGACGAGGGCCCGGACTTCGCCGAGGAGCGCGTCGGCTTTGGTGACATCGGTCAGGTAACGGGCGCGTTCGGCGCGGTAGACGGGATCGTCGAAATGGGCGGGCGGTATTTGCACGGTCGCGGGATCGTAAGCCGGGGTGGTGCTCCACACCGTGTGCGGATGTCGCGTGCCAACAAACAGGCAGAGCGGCTGGGCGGGGTCGCGGGTCGCGAGAAATTTTGCGACCGCAACCGTGTCCTCAAAGCCGGCGTTGGGTCCCTCGATCACGTCGAAGCCGTGGTCCTTGGCATAAGTGTTATGCGCGACCTTGCCGATGGCGGCGACCTCGTAGCCGAGGGCGCGGAGGACGGGCGGAAGCGAGGCGACGTCGGGTCGCTTGGGGCGGTGATTGGGCTCGGCGCCGTTGCGCGCGGACCAGAGGCCGGTGAACAGGGCGGTGCGGCTGGGGCCGCAGGCGGGGGAGGCGACGAAGGCGTGGGTGAACTTCAAGCCATCGGCGGCGAGCGTGGCCATGTGCGGCGTGCGGACCTCGGTCGAGCCGTAGACCTGGGAGTCGAGCTGGCTATGATCGTCCGAGATGAAGACGACGAGGTTGGGCCGGGGAGATTTTTTCTCGGCGGCGAGCAGCGGAATGCCGAGCAGCGCGAGGAGAGGGAGGACGCGAAGGGTAAGATTCATGGTTGTCGCCGCGGAGATTTCGCCGCCAATCCGCGCTGAGCGGAAGGGGACGGGATCGGGATGCGGTGGAGTGGGATCGGGGTGAAGAAAAAAGCGGTTCGGAGAACCCGGCCTCCGTTAGAATTTGAAGGTGCTTGTGAGTTGGTAGGTGCGGGGTTCGGTGAGGTTGTAGATCGCGTTGACGCCGCGGTGGGTGCCGTCGCGAGCGTCGACGGTGCGGAGGACGCGGACGGTGTAGGCGTCGAAGACGTTGCGGACGTTGAGCTGGAGGCGCCAGTCGATGCGTTGCCTGAAAATTTTGCGGGAGTAGCCGATCATGCCGCCGAAGATTTCGTAACGTGACGCGTAGTAGGGCGCGTTGGGGTTGAGAATGGCGGCGCTGGAGGTCTCGGCAAAACCGTCGATGGTGGGCCCGCGCATGGTCAGGTTACCGCCGACGGAGAAGCCGGCGAGGGGGATGCCGAGGACGCGGGCCTCGCGGGCGAAATCGTAGGAGGTGATGGCGTTGAGGCTCCACTCAGGAGCGTAGATATCGGCGGGTACGCCTTGGATGGCTTTGAAATTGGCGGTGATGTTTTTGATCTGCGCGACGCGTTGGGCGACGGTGAGATTTCCGGTGGCCGGCAGGGGCAACCACTCGGGCGAGCCCTCGATGACGGGCAGCACGCGGTCCACGTAGCGGAGGGCGTTGAGGCCCCGGTCGGAGGTCGTGAGGGTGCTGCGCTTGCTGCCGTTGATGGTGAAGCGGAGCTGCTTGGTGGGATTGGCGGTGGCGGAAAACTCCCAGCCGCTGGAGGAGACGTCCGCATTGTCCGACCAGACAGTGCCGGTGGTGGAGTAGGGAAAGTCGCGATACTTGGCGTCGTTGGTGAAACTGGCGACGGCGTTCCAAATGCTATCGAGGTTGGTCTTGAGATCGCCGGCGACGCTGTTGGAGACCCCGCCATCGAGGCGATTGACGGCCGCATTCTGGTAGTAGGTCAGATCAAAGAAGAGGCGGCGGTCAAAGAGGGCGAACTTGAGACTGTAATCGCTGCCGGTGCCCTGGGGATTGGGGAGCAGCTCGCCGTCGACGGCGCGGGTGCTGTCGTTGACCTGAAAGTTGGTGGAGTCGTTGTAAGCGAAGCTGACCCAGTGGGTGGCGTGGAAAACGATGCCCCGGGTCTCGGTATCGCCCCCGCGTTGGCGGAGGCTGGTCGGGACGAAGGAGCGGAGGTCGAGGGTGGCGGGATCGGCATGGACGCCGCGGGCATCGCGAACTGACAGATAGTCGTTGGGGCTGCCGCGGTAGGCGGTCTGCTGATCGTTGCGCTTGCCGTAGGTGACGATGACGCGGTCTTTGAGGAAGGTGCTCTGGAGTGCGAAGGCGCGGGTCTTGACGGTGGACTCGGTGAAGTTGATGCCCTGGCTGTTCACGAAAGCGGGGGTGACGCCGCTGGGATCGGCCGGAGGGAGCGGATCGTTGGCGTTGAGGACGGGGAACGTGTTGAACTGGTCGGCGCGGTTGCCGACCTTCCCGGCGGGAACGTCATAATAGTAGCGATACACGATGATGTTGGCGGCGTTGGTGATGGCCGCCGGGGCGCCGGGCAGCGGGGTGACGTTGTTGATGCCGTTGTTGGTGCTGGTGCCGAAGCGCTCCACCTGTTCGACAAAGGAGGCGGCGCGATGACGACCGAGGTAGCGCAGCCAACCTTTGGTTTTCTTGGCGAAATCAAATTCGTAGGAAGCCATGGCGCGCGTGCTCGTGGCATCGCCTGGCGCGGTGATGAGGGTGGGGCGGGACTGGGTGTAGAGGCGGCCGACATTCGGGTTGGGCTGGCCGTTCGGGAGCTGCTGGTTGACGTCGACGCGCAGGATGTCGTCTTGGCCGACGAAGCCGTTGACGGCTTTGACACGGTTGTCGGCGAAGTTGTAGCCGAGCTCGAGGAAAAGATCCTGGGTGATCTGTTGCTCGAGGAAGACTGAGGTAATCTTGAAATCGCTGACGCGGTAGGACGCGAGACCGTGGGCGGTGGCGAACGTGGGATAAAGGCCGGGATTGATGAGGGAGCGGCGGGTGTTGACGGCGGGAAAATTGGGGTAGTCCGCGTTGGGCGTGAGGCCGGTGTTCAGCCACGAAAGCGGGGGCACCTGCACGCCCCCGGGTGACAGAAAAGTGGAAATGAGGTTGGGGCTGGTGTTGTTGACGATGCCGGCCGGTTTGGCGGCGGTATTGGTGAACGTGCCGAGGAGTGGAGAGCCGGCGGCGGCCCAGGGGGATACGCCGTCGTAGACGGGCCAAGGGCGGATCGCGGGGAACGTGGTGTAGCCCTGCTCGTAGTTGGCGCGGAGGTTCGTGCGTTTGAACGGCGTGAGGGTGGCGGTGACGAAGTGGCGCCGCTGGTAGCTCTCGCTGGGAATGCGGAAGCCGGGCGTGCGCTCATGGAGGCCGGAGTAGCGGATGGCCGCGAACCCCTTTTTGAGGACCTGGTTGTGGTCGACCATGAAGCGACGGCTGTCGTTGTTGTCGGTGCGAAATTCGACGATGGATTCGTTGCGGTTGACCTTGGCGCGCTTGGTGGATGAGACGAAGGCCCCGGCAGGATTGCCGAGGCCGAAGAGAATGGCGTTGGGACCGCGGGTGAAGGTGAAGGCTTCGGAGTTGTAGCGATCGGTGACGACGCCGCTGCTGAAAAAATTCTGGCCGACGATACTCGTAGCGCCGCCTCGGGTGACGTATTGGGTGCCGATATTGATGAAGTCGTTCCCGTTGCCGTCGACCGAGCCGATGTTGATGGTGAACGTATCGGTGTTGGGCGCGAAATTAAGGATGTCGTTAATGCTGTTGGCGCCGAGATCGTTCATCATCTGCTCGGTGAAGATCGTGAGGGCAGAGCCGATGTTGCGCAGATCAGTTTTGAGGCGCGTGCCGTTGAGCGTCTGGGTGGCGTGGTACCCGTCTTCGCTGCCGGCGGAGACCTCAAAGGGCGTGAGGATCAGGGTCTCTACGGTCGTCGTGGGGCCTGACTTCGCAGCGGCGGTCGTGGGCATGGGCGCGGTCTGGGCGAGGAGAGAAGTGCGGCAAAGCAGCGAAAGAGCGAAGAGCGTGGCGAGGAGTGGGGAGTGACAATCGGACTTCATGGAAAGGGGCGGAGGGGGAACGCGGAGGGCGATGCGAGGCGAATGTGCGAGGTAGGTCGAGCATATGCAGACGGCGGGGCGGAGACCTCGCCCGACTTTAGAATTTGAAGGTGCGGGTGAACGGGTAGGGGCGAGAAGCGCTGGGTGGGCACGGGCGTGCCGCCGGCGGAGAACTCCGTCGAGGTGAGGCCGGCTTGGGCAAAGTCTTGCGTGCCGGCGGGCTGGCTGGCGGCGACATTCGGGGAGGTAGCGATGAGCGGAGCACCGGTCGCGCGCCACGGCGAGACGGCGTCGTAGTCGGGCCCCGGGCGCACGGCGTTTCGCGGGAGGTGGCCGGTCTCGTCGTTGAGGCGAAGGGTGGTCGTCCGAAGGGGCGTGGCCAGCTGCGTGAAGAAATGGCGGCGCTGATCGTCAGTCGGGTAGAGCCGGAAACGGTTGAGCCCCTCGGAGACTCCCGCGGAGCGCAGCGACCGGAGGTTTTTCCGCAGCACCCGATTGTCATCCCTCGTCGTGCGGTGACCGCCGCGACTGTCCATCGGCGTCTCGCACGTGCGGCGGTCGGTTTTTTTCGCGCGCGTGGAGGAGGAAACGAAGGCGCCGGCGGCCTTGCCGAGACCGAACAGCATGGCGTTGGGACCGCGGGTGAAGGGGAGTTGCTCCGAGTTGAAACGGTCCTGGGGCAGGGCGTTGCGGAAAAAATCCTGGCCCACCACGGTCGTCGACCCGCCGCGCGTCACATCTTTCGTGGGAATGTTGCTGTTTTGCGATCGTCGCAACCGCCGGCGAACACGACCGCGTGCCCGCCCCCGCGCTCTGCGCCGACTTGCGCGAGGGAGGATTCTTGCGCGTCGAAACAGAGTATCTAAAGAGTGAGTACAGTGTAGGCCCCAGCGCCCGGCGGGTCTTTCGGGTGAGGCGCGCCCGGAACAACCCGGTGGTGAAGGTGAAACAACGTCTGCGCGAGCACGTCGCCCGTGCCGGGGATAACCGGGGTGAGTGTTATCCACTTAATCCCGCCGGTGAATCGGAAATCACCGGTGGCAGTTGGGCGCAACGAGCCGGCCCGAGCCGGACTTTCCCGGGTCGTCGCTTCCGCGAGCCCGCTCGCGGTGGGCCGGCACGGATGCCCGGAAAAGGCTTGAATGGGACGAAAATCGGGTTCGTCCGCAGGCGGAACGAAGCGGTGCCGCTGCGTGCGCGACGCGCGGGCGCGCTGAGCGAGTTCAGCCTCCGCGCGGTTTTCGCCGAGGCATGCGCCGACACGGGCCGTCGTGGTGCGTAGGATTGAACCATGGCCCGCGGTACGACCGTTCGACCGGCTCCTGCTCGAAAAACGATTTCTGCTTTGACCGCGCGGACCCGAACGATCGCAGTGATCCCGTTCGGTAGCCGATTCCACCGCTGAAATTACCCTCGGGTGACGTACCGGCTCTCCCTTTTTTTCCCAACCTCCACGCGCCCGAAAGCCAATCCACGCACCCCCCCCCATGAATCCGCTGCTGTCGTCGGTCTTATCACGTCGGGATTTTCTCAAACAATCGGGTCAGGTCGCCGCGGTGTCGGCGCTGGCCGGCATCACCCTGCCGCAGGTTCATGCGGCGGGGAGCGACCTCATCCGCGTGGCGCTGGTCGGCTGCGGCGGTCGCGGCACCGGGGCGGCCGGTCAGGCGCTGTCGACGACGAGCGGACCGATCAAGCTCGTGGCCATGGCGGACGTGTTTCCGGCGAAACTGAAATCGTCGCTCGAGCGGCTGGCCAAGCAGTATCCGCAGCAGCAGACCCAGATCGAAGTGCCGGCCGAGCGGCAGTTCATCGGCTTCGACGGTTATAAGGCGGCGATGGACTGTCTGAAGCCCGGGGACGTCGTGATCCTCGCCACCCCCCCGGCGTTTCGCTGGGTGATGTTCCAGCATGCGATTGCCAAAGGGCTCCACGTTTTTATGGAGAAACCGTTGTCGGTGGACGGACCCACGACGAGGCGGATGATTGCGCTCGGGGAACAGGCGAAAGAAAAAAGCCTCAAGGTGGGGGTCGGGCTGATGGTCCGGCACTGCGAGGGCCGCAAGGAGCTCCATCAGCGCATTCGCAATGGCGAGATTGGGGACATCGTCGCGATGCGGGCCTACCGGATGGGATCCGGGGGCGGCACCGCCCCGCCCAAGCCCGAAGGGATCTCGGAGCTGATGTATCAGATCTCCAAGTTCCACGCGTTTCTGTGGCTGAGCGGAGGGGTGTTCTCCGACTACTACATCCACCAGATCGACGAGTGTTCGTGGATGAAGGACGCCTGGCCGGTGGAGGCCATGGCGATCGGGGGTCGCCACTACCGCGGCGATTCGCTCGACCAGAATTTCGACACCTATTCGGTCCAATACACGTATCCCGACGGCGCCAAGCTCTTCTACGAGGGGCGCAACATGCCCGGCGTGCACCAGGAGTTCGCCAGCTACGCGCACGGCACCAAGGGCTCGGCGGTCATCACCACGCGGTCGCACCATCCCGGGCAGGTGCGGATTTACGACGGCCAAAAAATCCCGCGCATCTTGACCGCGAAGGACCGGATCGATCTCGCCGACAAGAATCTGCGCTGGGCGTTTCCGCAGCCGGAGAAGAATCCTCAGCAGCTCGAATGGGACAATCTCGTCGCTGCGATCCGTCAAGATCGGCCCTACAACGAGGTCAAGCGCGGCGCAGAGGCCAGTTTGGTCGCCTCGATGGGCCGCATGGCCGCGCACACGGGGCAGATCATCACCTTCGACCACATGCTGAACTGCGAGCACGAGTTCGCTCCGGACGTGGACAAGCTGACGATGGACGGACCGTCGCCGCTGCAACTGGGGCCCGATGGCAAGTATCCCGTGCCGCGGCCGGGGATTGAGACGAAGCGCGAATATTGAGGGACGGCGGCTAACCCAGAGGCAGGGCAGGGCGAGCGGCGACGAAATCGACGCGGCTCTGAGCGTTGCCGCGACCGCACGGGACGGAGAGATCGAGCGCCGGGGAGCCCGGTTGCGGTCGGAGGTCGGGCTGAGCGAGGAGGCCGGAACCGCTGAGTTGGTCGCCCGGCGAAGCGGCTATTTGAGCTGGGGCTCGGCCGGGATCACAGTGGCGCGGTGGGCGGTAACGGCGGCGGCGATACGGGTCAGGACCTCGGCGTGAGCCGGAGCGACATCATATTTCTCCGAGGGGTCGTGCGGCAGACGGAAGAGCAGGGGGGGCGTATGATCGTCGGGCTTGGGTTGGCCGTAACCGCTTTGGGTGCGGAAGTGAGCTTTCCACTCGCCGAGGCGGCACGCGAAGAGTTCGGTTCCGCGGTAGAAAAAATACGGGCGTTCGGGGAGCGCGCGTTGCGTTGTCAGCAGGGGCAGCAAGTCGAGCCCGTCGAGGGTGACGCCCGTCGGAGCGGGCGCACCGGCGAGGGCCAGGGCGGTCGGATACAGGTCGAGGGCGCTGGCGGGTTCGCTGGTCACGGCGGGGCGAATACGTCCGGGCATCCAGGCAATCCCGGGGACGCGCATGCCGCCTTCCCACGTGCTGCCTTTGCCCTCGCGCAGCAGGCCGGCACTGCCGCCTTGCGCGCCCTCGGTGAGCCACGGGCCGTTGTCGCTGGTGAAGAAAACGAACGTGTTTTCCGCGAGGCCGGTGCGGCGGAGGGCGGCGAGGATTTCTCCCGTGCTCCAGTCGATCTCTTCGATCACATCGCCGTAGATGCCGCGGCGACTTTTGCCCTTAAAGGCCGGCGACGCGAAGAGCGGGGTGTGGGGCATTGAATGGGCGAGGTAGATGAAGAACGGTGTTTCCCGGGCGGAGGAGATCACGCGGAGGGCTTCTTGGGTGTAACGCTGGGTGAGCGTCGTCTGATCGGCGGGACGCTCGACGACTTCGCCATTGCGCAGGAGGGCGACATTCCAGCCGTCGGCCGGTGGAGTGGGGCTGAAGCGATCTTTGCCCGTGATGCCCGCGCGGGCATCCATGTCGTTGGAATACGGCAAGCCGAACGTGGAATTGAAGCCCTGGTCCTGGGGGCGCGAGCCGGCGTGGATGCCGATGTGGGCCGTCGTGTAGCCGCGGGCCTTGAGCGCTTCGGCGAGAGTGAATTCAGCGGGCGGCAGGCCGCCGGCGGAATGGGGAAAGAGCACGCGGCGGTCTCCCGCCATGCCGCTGCGCAGCGGATAGCGGCCGGTGAGGAGCGCGGTGCGACTCGGGGTGCAGACCTCGGCGCCGGAGTAGAAGTCGGTGAACCGCACGCCCTCGGCCGCCATCCGGTCGAGGTTCGGCGTGCGGATCGTCGGGCTGCCGTAGCAGCCGAGGTCACCGTAGCCCTGGTCGTCGGTGAGAATAACAATGATGTTGGGGCGGGTGGGCGGTGTCGCAGCCGTCACCAGCGAGACGGAGGCGAGGAGCCCGAGGCAGGCGGATAAGAATCGGCGTGAGCGCATAAAAAAGCCGGGGGCGGGTGCTGACGGCGGCGGTCGTGGCGGCGAGGGCGTCAGCTTTTGGATTTTTTCCGCGGACTGGCGGCGGCCGTTTCGGGTGGTGGCGTGAGTCCGTCGGGCGGTTGGTTCCATAGCCGCCAAGGGTCGTCGAGGCGCCGCATTTCGGCCAGGAGGAGCGTTTCCATTTCCGCGAGCTTCGCGGCGTGGCGCGGATCGGCAGCGAGGTTGCGTTGGTGCGCGGCCGGCTGGACGCCGGTCAGCGCAACGAGGGCGGGAGCGTGATGCTGCTCGAGCAACTCGTGGGGGTTTTCGCGGAGGTTAAAGAGCTGGGTCTCGCGCACGGTGCCGCCGAGGACGTCGAATTTCACGAGCTTCCAATCGCCGTGTTTGACACTGCGCATCCCGGGTTTGGTGCCGCCGTTGTAAACCCCGTAGACGACATCGCGGACGACCTGCTTTTGGCCTTCGAGCACGGGACGGACGCTCAGTCCCTCGTTGCTGGCAGGGGCGGCAATGCCGGCGAAGTCGCAGAGCGTGGCGAGCACATCGAGCAGGTAGGCGTTCCCCTCGGCGCGCGTGCCGGGCTTGATGCCGGGGCCTTTGGCGATGAACGGGACACGCCAGGTGTGTTGGTAGAGATTTTGTTTTCCCTGCAATCCGTGGCGACCGATCGCGATCCCGTGGTCGGCCGTGTAAAAGACGTAGGTGTTGTCCAGCTCGCCCATGGCTTCGAGTTTCGCGAGGACGCGTCCGATCTGAACGTCAATGGCCTCGGCGCAGGCGAATTCGCGGCCGAGCTCGTTGCGGATCGTGCGCTCGTCGCGGCGTTGCCAAACCCCGCTGACGGTTTCCTCGTCGCGAAGACCGGGATGACCGTGGGGGAACGGATGGGCGGGCAAATAGTTTTCGGGCAACGCGGGTTGCTGCGGATGCGCCGGTGGCAGGGTCGTCGGATCCGTGTGATTGGTCGCGCCGTATTTCGCGAGGAGCTCGGGCTTGCCGTCGCGGGTGTCGTGAGGGTGGGAGAAACCGAAATAGATGAGAAACGGTGCGCGGTCCGCGGCCGGCGAGCGGTCGCGTTGGGCGAGGTAGTCGAGCACCTGTTCGCCGTGCCAGGTGCTGCCGGTCGCGTCGGTGCCGCCGCGTTTGGTGGCGTCTTTGCGCACCGTAAAAAGCTGGTTGGCCGCTTCGTAGCTGTTGCCCATTTTGCAGGTGCGCATCGTCGCGTAGCCGGCGCGGTTGAAGACGGCGGGAATCGTCGCCTGTTCCAGTTGGGGTGGGCAGTGGGCGGCGGCACCCGGGCCGATGGGCAGATGCCAGAGCGTGCGCCCGCTCATGATCATGTGGCGCGACGGGGTGCACACGCCACCGACAAAGGCGCCCATGTGGTAAGCGCCGTCGAGCACCATGCCCTGCGCGGCGAGGCGGTCGAGGTGGGGCGAATGCAGCGGGGATCGGGGGTTGTAGGCTTTGAGATCAAACGGCGATTGATCGTCCACCAGAATGAAGAGGATATTGGGCCGGCGCACTTCGGCGGCCAGCGAGGTCGAGACAGCGAGCGCGGCGAGCACGCACAAACGGAGGAGGGTCATGGGGGTAAAGGACGCCGCGCAAGGTTCGGTGCGGCGGCGCGAGGCGACGGTACGCACGCGCCCGGGTTTGCCAAGACCGGCGTGCGGGAAAGTCGTGGCCGCAGCGTGATCCGGCTTGGCGCGGGCTGCGGGCGTCTGCTAGGGCTTCGGACGTGAAACCATTCCCCCGGGTAAGAGCGGCCTTATTTACGTTCGTTTGCGGCGCAATTGCCGCGGGCGCCGCCGAACCGGTGCCCGTTTACTTCGGTACGGGCGGGCCGGGGGCCAAGGGGATCTACCGGGCGACGTTTGACAGCGGCAAAGGCAAACTCTCCCCCGCCGAGCTCGTGGCCGAGGTCGGTGCGCCCGGCTTCCTCGCGCTCCATCCGGCGGGAGACAAACTTTATGCCGTCGCGAACTTTGCCGGCGGGCCGGGCGCGATCGGTTACACGATCGGCGCCAAGGGCGAGCTCACCGTGATCAACGCCGCGCCCACGGGGGACGGTGGCGGTGCGCATATCGGGGTGCATCCGAGCGGCAAGTTTCTCCTCACGGCGCAATACGGCGGCGGCTCGACGGCGCTGTTTCCCCTCGATGCCGCGGGGCGGCTGGGCTCCGCGCAGGTGATCAAACACGAGGGTGGCTCCGGCGTGGTGAAGCCCGTGCAGGAAAAACCGCACGCGCACTGGGCGGGTTTTTCGCCGGACGGCCGCTTTGCCCTCGTGCCGGATCTCGGCCTGGACGGCATTGTTATTTACCGGATCGATCTCGCGAAGCCGGCGATCGAGCGGCACGGGTTTGCGGCATCGGTGCCCGGCGGCGGACCGCGCCATATGAAATTTTCGCCGGACGGGAAATTCATCTACCTCTTGAATGAGCTCTCACTGTCCGTCTCGACGTTTGCGTGGGATGCGGCGGCGGGCACGGCGCGGCGCCTCGCCGATGTGCCGGCGCTCAGCGCCGAAGTGAAGGCCAAGGAAGCGTCTAATTCCGCGGCGGAGATTCTGGTGCACGCCAGCGGGCGATTTGTTTACTCGTCGAATCGCGGCCACGACACGGTCACGGTTTACCAGGCCGACCCGGCGACGTCGGAACTGAGGGTGATCCAGGTGCAGCCGGTGCGGGGGGCGTTTCCGCGGAATATCAATCTATCGCCCGATGGCGGTTGGTTGCTCGCGGCGGGTGCCGATTCCAATACGGTGGCGGTGCACAAGGTGAACCCGATGACCGGTGAACTCACCTACCAGACGAAGGGCGTGATCAACGTGCCCGCGCCGATCTGCATCCTTTTCGCGCCGCGTTGACGGTCCGCCGGCCGAGCTCGGCTGCGGGCGGGCGAACGGGTCAACGGAGTGCCCCCCCAGTAGGGTCGGAGCGCGGATCGGCCTATTTCGTCCGCGCAAGCGCGGTCATGAATCGTCGCACGCGCTTCGCGTCGACGGCGCCCGACCAGTGCCCGCCGATCTTGAATTCCGAGCCGACGATAAAGCCGTCGGCTTCGGCGCGAAATTTGCCGACGTTGGCGGCCGTTACTCCGGAGCCGAGGTAAACGGGGAGCCGAGTCGCGCGTTTCACGTCGCGAACGTCCGCCGGTTGCGGTGCATCGCCGGTGACCGCTCCGGTCACAATCACCGCGTCGCCGCGCATAAACTCGACGGCGTGGGCCGTGTCGCCGATGCCGACATCGGCGGTGATCGCGTGCGAGCTGTGCTTTTTTTTCACGTCCGCCCACACCTGCACGCGTTCGGCGCCGATGGCGCGCCGGTAGCGGAGCAACTCGGCCGCAGAGGACTGGATGAATCCTTCGTCGGCGACATGGGCGAAGGCGAATCCCTCGGCGCGGACGAAATCGAGGTCGGCGGCATGCGCCACTGCGATCGCTTCCCGATTGGCCGCGGCGAGAATCTGCACGCCGCAGGGCAACGCGGCAGCCTGTTTCACGGCCCGGGCGACGATCGCCATCGCGGCGACGATTTCCGGTCCCACCTGCCCGCGCAGATAGGGCGTGTCGTGCATATTCTCGAGCATCAGGCCGTGCACGCCCGCCGCGCGGTAAATCACCGCTTCTTTCACCGCCAACGCCTCGATCTCGCGCAAGGAACGTCGGCCGGCGGGAGTGCCCGGCAACGCGCCGAGGTGGATCATTCCGATGACCGGCTGCGCTGCGGTGAACAGGCTCATCGGTCCGCGTAGCCCCGGGGATGGGTCGAGTGCCATTTCCAGGCCGTGGCCACGATGGATTCGATCCCGGTAAATTTCACGGTCCAACCCAACTCGCGCTGCGCCTTGGTGGAATCGGCGTAGAGCGCGGGCGGATCACCGGGCCGGCGGGGCTTTTCGATGACTTTGACGGGTTTGCCGGTAATTTTTTCGACGGCGCGGATGACTTCGCGGTTGGACGTCGGGCGACCGGTGCCGAGGTTGTAGAACGCCTGCGTCCCAGGCGCCGCGAGTTTATCGAACGCGGCGATATGCGCCCGGCTGAGATCGTCGACGTGGACGTAGTCGCGCTGGCAAGTTCCGTCGGGCGTGGGGTAGTCGGTGCCGTAGAGTTCAAGGTGCGGGCGTTTGCCCGTGGCCACGTCGATGGCCACCGGAATGAGGTGCGTCTCGGGGTGGTGGTCCTCGCCGATCGAGCCGTCTTCGGCGGCCCCGGCAGCGTTGAAGTAGCGGAAGGCCGCGAAGCTCAGTCCGGTGGCCGGCGCGAGCGCCTTCAGCGCGTGTTCGATGTCCAGCTTGGTCTGGCCGTAGGGATTGATCGGCGCCTGCGGCAAATTTTCATGGATCGGCAGCGACGCGGGTACGCCAAAGGTCGCACACGTCGAAGAGAAGATAAATTTCTTCACCCCCACCTGCAGCATCGCGTTGAGCAGGTGCAGCGTCGCGGCACAGTTGTTGAGATAATACTTGAGGGGATCGGTCACGGACTCGCCGACGTAGCAAAACGCGGCGAAATGCATCACGGCGTCGATTCGCTCGGCTAGGAGGAGGCGTTTGACGGCCGTCTCGTCGCCTAAATCGGCGTCGTGGACGGTGACGTCGGGGGCGAGTGCCCCCCGGTGCCCGTAGGTGAAATTATCGAGCACCACGGGTCGGTGACCGGCCGCAGCGAGCTGGCGAACACAGTGACTGCCGATGTAACCGGCGCCTCCGACGACGAGAACGTTCATTTTGAAGGGAGGGTTGTATTGCTTTCGGGCGGAGGTTGGCTAGCGATTTCCCTTTCCTACGCAATGAAGCCCTCGCGCATCGTCATCACTGGTGTTGGTCTGACCGCTCCGAACGGGAGTTCTTTGGCGGAGTTTCGCGCCAACCTGCTCGCGGGTGTCGCGGGCATCGAGCGCAAAGAAATCCGCTACATGGGCTCGCAGCTTGCGGGGGTCTGCCACTTTGATGCGCTGAAACATCAGAAGAAGAAAGAAGTGCGCGTCGGCACCCGGGCCGGGAGTATTGCGATCTACTGCGCGCGAGAGGCGCTTGCGGACAGCGGCTTGAATTGGGACGCGGTCGCCAAGGACCGGGTCGGCATTTACATCGGCTGCACCGAGCACGGAAACGTCGAAACTGAAAACGAGATCTACAACATCTCGAAATTCAATTACGACACCAAGTTCTGGTCCCACTACCACAACCCCCGCACTGTCGCCAACAATCCGGCCGGTGAGGCGTCGCTCAACCTCGGCGTCACCGGTCCTGCCTACACCATCGGCGCCGCCTGCGCCGCAGGCAATATGGGTCTGGTCCACGCCGCGCAGATGCTCCGCTTGGGTGAGGTGGATCTCGCGCTCTGCGGCGGCGTCAGCGAGAGCATCCACACGTTCGGTATTTTTGCCGGCTTCAAGTCCCAAAACGCCCTCGCGACCCACGACGATCCGCTCAAGGCCTCGCGGCCCTTCGACAAGGCGCGCAACGGGATCGTCATCTCCGAGGGCGGCGCGCTTTACACGCTCGAACGGTGGGACGACGCCCGCGCGCGCGGGGCGAAGATTTACGGGGAAATCGCCGGTTACCACGTCAACAGCGACGCCAGCGACTACGTGCTCCCGAATCCGACGCGGCAGGCCGAATGCGTCCACGCCGCCATCCGCCGCGCCGGGCTCACGCCGAGCGACATCCACATCGTGAACACCCATGCGACGGCCACTACGCTGGGCGATATCCAGGAGTGCGAGGCGATTCGGGCGGTGTTTGGCGAAGGGTGTCCCGACACGCACATCAACAACACGAAAAGTTACATCGGCCACTGCATGGGGGCGGCGGGTGCGTTGGAACTGGCGGGCAACCTGCCGTCGTTCGATGACCTCGTGGTTCACCCCACGATCAATGTCGACGACCTCGATCCGCTGTGCGCGCTGCCGGGGCTCGTCCTCAATCATCCGCGGAAGGTTGCGAAAGTGGACACCATCCTGAACAATTCCTTCGGGATGCTCGGGATAAATTCCACATTGATTGTTAAACGGTTTGTCCCCTAATTCCGGCTCCTGACTATGACCAAAGACGAATGCAAGAAGGTGGTGCTCGATATTATCGCCGACATCGCCCCTGACGAGGACCTGGGCAACGTGAAGCCCGAGGTGCGGCTGCGCGATCAACTCCAGCTCGATAGCATGGACTTTTTGGACATTGTGATGGAGCTGCGGAAGCGGCACGGCATCGAGGTCCCGGAGAAGGATTATCCGCAGCTCGCCAGCCTCGACAGCTGCGCGGAGTATCTGACGCCGAAGTTCGACGCCCTCGCGGGGAAAAGCTGAGGGCCGGGAATCCACGGGCGATTTTCGGGCCGGGACGCTTCCCGGCCCTTTTTGTAGCCGCGCATGAACACCCGCTCCCACTACGACGTCGCCATCATCGGCGCCGGCATGTCCGGACTGGCCGCCGGGATCCGCCTGGCGCATTTCGGGAAGAGCGTGTGCATCTTCGAGCGCCACAATGCCGTCGGCGGGCTCAATAGTTTCTACAGTATCGGGGGGCGGAAGTTCGACGTGGGGCTCCACGCGATGACGAATTTCGTGCGGCCGGGCGTGAAGGGCACCCCGCTCGGCAAACTGCTCCGGCAACTCCGCATCGAACGCGACGAATTCGCGCTCTGCGAGCAGCAGCAGTCGCGCATCGCGTTCGGTCCGCACGGCGAAACCTCGCTGCGCTTCACCAATGACTTTGCCGTCTTCGAGGGCGAGGTCGCGCAGCATTTTCCGGCGCAGGCGGACGGGTTTCGCCAGCTCGTCGCGGCCGTGCGCACCTACAACGACGTATCCCTCGATACCGTGGCCGTCTCGGCGCGAACGCTGGTCCGGCAGCATATCACCGACCCGCTGTTGGAGGACATGCTCTTTTGCCCGCTGATGTATTACGGGAGCGCGACGGAGCATGACATGGAGTTCGGCCAGTTCGTCATCATGTTCAAGGCGCTCTTCCTCGAAGGTTTTGCGCGGCCGTTCGAGGGCGTGCGCGTCGTTTTGCGCGTGCTGCTGGAAAAATACCGCGCGGCGGGGGGCGAACGGCGGATGAAATGCGGCGTGCAAAAAATCGTGACTCACGCGGGCCGGGCGACCGCGTTGGTGCTCGAGGGCGGGGACGAAATCACCGCCGACCATGTGATCTCGTCGATTGGCGCGCCCGAGACCGAACGGCTGGTGGCCGCTGGCGGCGCTGAGCCCCCTAGCGCCCCCGGCCCGCTGTCCTTTGTCGAGACCATCAGTATTCTGGACCGGCAGCCGGCGGCGCTGGGGTGGGGGAGCGACACGATCGTTTTTTTCAACGATTCCGCCCATTTCGCCTACGAGCGGTCGACCGGGCAGGTGGACACGCGCAGCGGCGTCATCTGCATTCCGAACAACTTCGACTACGGTGCCGACCGTGTGCTGCCCGAGGGAATTTTTCGGGTCACCTGTCTGGCGAACTATGCGCAATGGGCGCACCTGCCGGAGGAGACCTACCGGGCCGACAAGACGCGGTGGTTTGCTGCGGTGCAACGGAGCGCCCGCCGGTTCCTGCCCGCGCTCGCCAGCGACGATGCGCTGACGGTCGCAACCGTGACCACCGACATGTTCACGCCGCGCACGATCATGAAATTCACCGGCCATCTCGGCGGTGCCATCTACGGGTCGGCCGTGAAACACCGGCAGGGGCGGACGGCTCTGGGCAACCTCTACCTGTGCGGCACCGACCAAGGCTTTTTGGGGATCGTCGGCGCGATGCTAAGCGGCATTTCGATGGCCAACTATCACATCCTGCAACGCGGTCCTAGCTAAGCCAATCTTCGCGGCCGGCCCGCGATGCCTGTTCGTCATCGTGGCCGCGTGACCGATCACGCCGCCGACAATCCGCTTCCGTTCGGATGCTCGCGCCGCACCGTCAGCCAGAGCACGACCGCGGCGAGCGGATGCAGCACGGCCAGCGCCACGAAGATGCGGCCGGCCCCGAAGGTCTCCATCAGGTGGCCGACATAGACGTTGAAGCAGATGGCCCCGGTTGCGCCAAAGGCGCCCGCGATCCCCCAAACACTGCCGACGTTGGCGGCGGGAAAGGCGTCGGCCACCACCACCCCGAGATTGAAGAGCCAGGTGAGGCAAACCGCGCCGACCACGCTGAAAATGGCGAGGGTGGCGAAAGGGTGGGGGAAATGGGGCGTCAGCAGGCAGACCGGCGCCAAGACCGCGGCGCCGGCGAGCGTGAGCTGGCGCGCGCGCAGGGGCGCGACGCCGCGGCGGACGAGACGGTCCGAGAACAGGGAGCTGCCCACGCCGCCGAGATCGGCCACGAGGAAGGGGATCCAGCCGAGCAGGCCGATTTGCGCGAGGGTGAGGCCCGAGCGTTCCTGCAGGTAGCCGGGCAGCCAGAAGAGGCAGAAGTACCACACCGGGTCGCTGATGAAGCGGCTGAGCAAGAGGCCCCAGAGGCTGCGCGTGCGCCAGAGCTGAGGCCACGTAAACCCCGCGGCCCGATCCGCCGCCGCGCCCAGGGCCAGAGCCGGACCGACGACGGCGGGAGGGTCGCGATACACCAGGCGCCAGACCACGGCCAACCCAAGGCCGATCACACCGGGCACGAAGAACGCCGCATGCCAGCCGAACCGCACTGCCAGCCAGGCGATGAGCGGCGGGGCGATGATGGCCCCCACGGTACTGCCCGCGGCGCAAAGACTGTTGGCTGTCGCCCGCAGGGCCGGAGGAAACCAGATCGTCACCACGCGCAGCTGGGCGGGAAACGTCGTAGGCTCGGCCACCCCCAGCAGCCCACGAAAAAACGCGAGTTGGCCGAAGGTCCGGGTGAAGGCGCCGCCGAAGCAGGCCCCCGACCACGCGAGCATACCGTAGACCATCACCCGCCCGGCGCCGAACCGATCGACGAGCCAGCCGGCCACGGCGTAGCTGCTCGCGTAGCAAAAAACGAACACGTTGATCAGCATGGCATACCCGCGGTCATCGAGGCCGAATTCGGCCTTCAGCGTGGGCTTCAGCACCGACACGATTTGCCGGTCCACATAGTTGAGGACCATCGCCCCAAAGACGACGCCGAGGATGATCCAGCGGCGGCGTTCCGGTCGTATCCAGTCCATGGTGATAAGGCTAAAGGGCGGATCAGCGCGGACGCACGCCCGATTTACGGCGCCGGCAACTGCGCCCCTTGTTGCAACAATCGCTCGCGAACTGCGGCGTAGGGCACCTGCGCGGGTGCAACGTCGCCGCGGACCGCTTCTGCCGCGGTGACCCCGCCGGCCTGGCCGATCGCCATCGCAATCGGGGTCACCCGGAACGCCGCCGCCGCTTCGTGCGTGGCACTGATACAGCGTCCGACGACGATGAGATTCTCCGGCCGCTCGACCAGCAGACTGCGCAGCGGGATCTGATAGCGGGCCGATGGCCGCAGGGGCTTGGTCGTGGTGGTTTCGGCGGACGGGGCATGAATGTCGATCGGGTAGCCGCCGAGCGCGATCGCGTCGGGAAAGGCGCGCGAGGCCAGAAGGTCGTCCGCGGTCAGCTGGTAGAGGCCGGCGACATGCCGGGTCTCGCGCACGCCGATCTTGGCGGCGGTGTCCATCCGCACGGCTTGGGCAAAGCCCGGGGCGTGGGTGCGCAGGAAGCGGAAGATCTGCGCGCATTGCTTGCGGCCGATCATCTCGGCCCGGCTGAGCTGGAACGGATCGGCCGCATTCAGGCCAGCGATCCGCGAGGTGTTAACAATCACGACGCCGGGAGTCGGCGTCTCGAAAAAGAGCACCTGATCGCGCGGGACGTCGACCTCGCCGCGCTCGCGGGCGGCCTTCCAGGCGCCGAGGAAGCCCGCCAGACTCAGACGGGGGGACGAGGCGAGACGGCGAAGGCCCTCTGTCTGGCCCACCGGCGACCAAAGAAAATCGTCGGGATGGCTCCGGGCATATTCGCGCACCGCCGCCGTATCCACATTAGCCAGCTTCAGATTCATCGTCATGGGTTGGGCGAGTCCATCGCCCGTGCGCCCGAGGGTGAATGCGACGCCAGCCCGCGCGGCGAGGTCGGCATCGCCGGTGGCATCGATGAAGATTTTCGCGCGAAACGCCGTGAGGCCCGCCTTGTTGCAGAGCACGATCGCGGCGAGGCGATCCGTTGCCGCGATTACCCCGGCCAATTGGGTGTGAAACAGCACCTCGCCACCGGCGGCGGTGAGCATGTCTTCCAGTTCAATCTTGAGCTCCTCGCTTTCGAATGGCGTGACGGTGCTGCAATAGGTCGTGGTGTCGGCGATGTGGCCCAAGCTGGCGCCGCGGGCCTGGAGGCGCCGGATGATCTCGTCGGGAATGCCGCGGACTACCTGTTCGCCGTCGGGGTTGTGAAAGCTCATCATCGGCCCGACGCCCATGGCGGTGAGCGAACCGCCGAGGAAGCCGTGCTCCTCGACGAGCAGCACGCGCGCGCCGGTGCGGGCCGCCGCGATCGCGGCCACGCTGCCCGACACGCCCCCGCCCATGACGAGGACGTCGAAGGCGACAGGGTGGGGGTGGATCGGCAGGGTGCTCATGGGTGGGCGCGCGGGCCGAGCAGCGGGGCGACCTGGGCGGCGATCAGCTGCGCGAGGATCGTGTTGCCCGCGGGAGCGGGATGGACGCCGTCGGCGCTCAGCCAGGCCGGAGTGGCGGGGAGCTGCTGTCCCAAGTCAACCACCGGCACGCCGAGCTCGGCGCCGAGGCGCCGCACCGCGGCGCGGTATCGCTCAAGGATCGCCGGCAGACCGCCCAACTCGTCGAAGGCCGGTTTCGCGTGCCGCTGGAAGTAGGGCTCGGGATTGATCGGCGGCACGGTGCAGAGCACGACGCGCGCAGGGATCTCCGCGCAGCGGGCCAGCATCTGCCGGAGATTTGCGGTGTAGGCATCGACCGTCACATGGACCTTCGGGGCATCCACCCGGCTGTCATTGGTGCCGAAGCAGATGACGACCACGCTGGGTTTCAGATCCAGCACATCGCGCTGCATCCGCTTCAAGCCGGCGGTCGTGGTGTTGCCGCCGACGCCTGCGTTGACGACCGCCACGCCGAGCAACGTGGCGAGTTCGTCGGGATAGCCCCGCTTCGTGATGCTGTCGCCGAAGCAAACCACCTTCGCCGGTGAGCCGGTGACCGGCGCCGGGGGTGAAATCGCGGAGCACCGGTTGTTCTGGCCCTCGTCGCGCCGCACCGGGCCGAGGGTGGAGATGACACAGTCGCGGGCCGTCGGGCCCAACACCAAGGGCATGGCGGTTTCGTTGCGCAGTGCGATACCACGGGCACCGGTCGAGTCTTCGCGGGTGATGGTGGGATCCCGAAAGCGCTGTACGTCCGCCCAAAACGAGTCGCCGAAGACGATCGGCCTCGCCTGGGCCGGTTCGCCCGCGGGATGGGGTTTGATCACGATCTGGTGGCCCGTGCCGTTGATCTCGGCCAGGCGCGCGGGCGGAAAATCGCCGGAGGTGCCGATCAGGGTCAGATCGATGCGGCAATCGCGGCCATGCTTGTCATGCAGCGAGAGCAGCGGCGCATACAAAGCGTCGCCGGCGCAGCGTTCGATGACGCCGCCGGAGGGAACCGCATAGCCTTTTTCGCTGCAGCCGATCGCCGTGCTGCCCGACACGCGCACGGCGCCGCGGGCCGCGGCCAGGTCGAAGCCGGAGCGCATGTTCTTCACGGTGCAGTCGATCACGGTGATATTCTCGGTGCGCCGCCCGCCCACCTGACTGCCGTCGGGATAGGCGCGCACGCCGTCCTCGCTCAGGGCGACCATCTGGCCTGGTACGATCTTCCCGGGCGGATAATCGCTCCGAAAACCCACGCTGTGCGCTGGGCCGGAAGTCTCCTTGAGCATGTCGTCGGTCGAGCGCATCTCGCCCTCGACGTAGCAACCCTGGATCAGCGTGTTCACGGCGCCTTGCATCACGATGCCGTGGCCGAAGGTGCGCGTGATGACCTTGGTGCTGAGGATGCGGTTGTCGCGGCCGGTGATGAGCAGGCAGGACTGCTTGGAGAGGGGCACGAGGGCGTGGCTGCCCTTGCCGAGCAGGTTGCCGTAGCCGTAGGGCGAGGAGCCGCGCGTCCGGAGGGTCACGTTTTCGATCGTGTTGCCGTCGCCGATGACGTGCAGCATGCGCAGCCCGCCCTTGTTGGGCGGGGTGTCGCCGAGATCGGCGAATTCCAGACCGGAAAGGGTCGTGCGCGCGCCGGAGATGAAGATCTTGTCGAGGGGGCCACGCACTGTTTGGTGCAACGCGGTGTCGAGGTGGATGACGACGCCCGCGAGGTCATAGACGCTGTCGCTGCCGGAGAAATGCAGCAGCGTGTTGACGCGGTAGCTGCCGGCAGCCTTGCCGGCCAACTCCGGGTGTTTCACCTCGGCGGCGCGGGCCAGGGTGGCGTCGTTGAGGAGGTAGATGCCGGCTTTCATTTTGACGCGGACGTGGCTGCGTCCGGCGTAGTCGGCGAGCGCGGCCAGGCTGTCGATGACGACCGGCGCGGGCTCGGCGGCCGGGGCCGAGGCGACCGCCAGCGAGAGGGCGAGGAAAATGTGGAGGAGGGAGCCGGTCGTCATGAAGCAGCGGATAAGGGGCGGGAGTTAAGCATGGGGGGCGAGATGCAGGCGGGTCAGAACACACCCTTGACGCCGAAGGTCCAGGTGGTGCCCCAGACCTGATAGGCGCTCCACAGTGGCGGACTGCCGGTGCGTTCCTGCATGCTGATGTAGGCAGCGTTGGTGAGGTTGCGGGCGCTGATAAACAGGCTGTAGCGCGGGGTCAGGCGGAAACCGCCGCTGGCGTCGAGGCTCGTGCGGTGTCGCACGTAGTTGTTGCCAGCTTCGTTGGTGGGTACGTTGTCGCTCCACTTGGCGTTGAGCGACGCGTTGAAGCGTCCTCCGGTATAAGACAGCCCGCCGCTGGCCGTATGCGGAGACATGCTGGGCCGCCGGATTTCGGCGTAGTTGCGCGTGTAGCTGGCGCGGACCGAGAGGCCTTTGAGGGGGCGGGGTAAAAAGGACAGGCTCTGGCTGTACTCCAGTTCCATACCACGGATCTGAACCCGGCCGGGGACGTTGGTCGTGGAGACAAACGTATACCGCGCCAGATCCGACTCGGTGTAGCCAAATTCTTCGGCCGTAAGGTCGCTCGACTGCAGGAGATCCTTGACGCTGTTCTGGTAGAAGTTGATGCCCAAAAGTCCAACGGGCTCGAAGTAATAAGCGAGGCGCGCGGAATAGTTGTCCGAGGTTTCTGGTTGCAGGTTCACGTTGGGGACCGTGGCCCGCAGGGTCTGATCGTTCACGAGCCAGACGCCGGCAACTTGGGAAATTTGGGGTCGCCGGATCGTGCGGCTATAGCCCGCATGAAAACTTAGGTTGGGGTTCAGCATGTATTTGAACGAGGCGCTCGGGAAGAGATTGTCGTAGTCGCCGGTGCGATGGATGCGGGGCTTGGTGAAGAACTGGTAGTCGATGCCCGGAATCGTGGTCGCGCGCGAGGTCGCCGGGAAACCCGCCGCCCGCACCTCCGCGTTGGTGAGGGGATCGAATTCGAGTGAGTCGGTGCCCGTCTGCTCCCAACGCAGCCCCGCGCGCAAGGTCACCTTGCCGAGCGTCGCGGTCCCCATCGCAAACGCCGCGTCAACCTGCTCCTCGTAGTGCCGCGTGTTCGCCACGTTGGCGTTGAAGTAATTGTTCACCGGCAGGAATAGCTGAAAATAGTCCGGTCGATTGAGGAAGGCCTGGCCGATGCGGCGCATGTCCGGCATGAAAAGCGGTTGCCCGGAGGTCGTCGTCACGCTGCCCCCGAGCATCCCCAGATCGATGCCGAGCGGAGAAGTCAGGCCGGCCCAGCCCCCGACCGGTCCACCGCCGGGGCCGACGTAGTTGTACCGAATCGAGCCCAGCTTGTTCTTGAGGTCAAAGGTCTCGTGCTTCGTCTTTACGCCCGTTTTCCAGATGACGGGAACGAAGCGGTCGGTTTTAAGCGTGGCGGTGATTTCCCCGCTGTAGACCTGGGCGCGCAGGCTGCGGCCGTCGTTGATATTGGCTTCCGGACTCGTGAAGTTGGCGCCATTGGCCAGATCGCGCCCTCCCACCTGCGTGATCTTCCAGTCGGCGCTCGTGTCCGAGGAGCGCTGGGCCCGGAAGGCCACGTTGCTGGCCGTCGGGCTCACCATGTTGCGAATGGTCCCCCGTTGATTCAGGGGATCGTACCAGCCGCGGGAAATCGAATTGGCGAACCTGCCTTCCAGCAGCAGGTCGCCGACCTTGTATTCAAACTTCGGCAAGTAGCTGAAGGTTTGGCCGGCCTTGGAATTCCTCGACGGCGCCACGGCGACGCTCCCCGCGTTCGAGGAGGTGAAACTCACCAGGGGTTCGACACCGACGATGGCATTGCGCGCGCCCGCGGTGAAATCCACCACCTGCTGAGCCATCCACAGGTCGGACCAGTTGTAGATCAGCCCGAGTGACAGCACGAGTTGCGGCGTCGCCTTGAAGTCGGTGGTGAGGGTGGTGGTAAACCGCTCGTTGAACCGGGGCGAGTGAGTCATCCCGATCGCAGTGATTACGATTGGACGCGGGTCGGCGGTCGTCGGACTGCGGTTGTAGGTCAGCGACGTGGCGAGGACTTCCTGGTAAAGATTGGATTCGCTGATGTTCAGAACCACGCCGAGACGCTGGTTCAGAAAGACGTCGGAGTATTCAAAAATTCCTCCGGGCCGGAGTTTGCGACTCGGCATTTCCTCGCCCGGCCCCGGGGACTTGCGCAGATTGAGTTCCTCGGAATGGGCGGCGACATTGGCCTGCACCGTGACCCGTCGGCCCGCGCGTTCGAAGGCCCGCTTGGTCTTCAAATTGATGGTGCCGGCCGGCGCGTTGGCGTCGACATCGGCGCTGACCGTCTTCGAGACCTCGATCGTGTCCATGCTACTCAGCGAAACCTGTTCGAACGTAAAGACCCGGGCGTCGGAGCCGCCGCCTGTGCTGCTCGGATCCGCACTGGCGAGGGAAACGCCATCCAGCGTAACCGCCGTGTACTCGGACCCGAGTCCGCGGAGGCTGATGTTGCGGATTTCGCCGAAGCTCATCTCCACCTCGACGCCGGGCAGGTGCTTCAGGAATTCACCCACGTTGCCCTCGGAGTTGTCCCCAAACACGTCGGAGGCGACCGTGTTGGTGATGTTCATCGAGCGGCGCTGCTCCATGATCGCCTTGGCATTGCCCTCGCGCTCGCCCGCGACGACGAACGCGCCGAGCTTGATGGCCTCGCTGGCGGTCGCCGTTTGGAGCGTGCTGACGAGATCGAAGTCGCGGTTGACCGTGGCGCCGGGCGCGACGTCGACCACGGCGGTGGCGGTGCGATAGCCGGTGTAGGAGACGACGAGCGTGGCTTTGCCGGGCGGCACGGGTGAAACGCGGAAGGTGCCTTCGTTGCCCGAGATGGCGGACTGGCCGGTCTCCGTGAGCCGAATCTCGGCGTTGCGCAGGTACTCGCCGGTGGCGGGGTTGAAGACCCGGCCGCTGATCACGCCGCCGACCACCGGTTGGGCCGGCAGCCCGGTGACCAGCAGTACGGCTACGCCCAACGAAAAAAATCGCCTTAGCCGGTGAAGGGGATGCGAAGCAGGGGAGTTCATGGCAAGCGAGGGGTTAGGGGAGAGGCAAGCGCCGGACCCAGTCAATGGGCCGGCGCCGGCGAAGACCACCGCGCAGACTTGCGCCGTTTCTTCAAAAACTTACATGATTTTGCCATGCCAGCTCCTTTTTCCTCGGCCTTGGCGCCCCGCGTCCCCCTGGCGGAGTGGGCGGGTTTGCACGCGCATTTGATCTGGGTGTACGACGGTCCGGTCTCGCGGCAGGGGCGCCGGGGCAAAGTGTCGGCCTTTGATCTCACGGCCTGGCTGATCCGGCAGGGGCAGGTCCAGGTGCGGCTCGGCGCCCAAGCCTGGCGGGCCGGGGCGGGCGATTGGCTGTTTCCTCCGCCCGGGGAACGGTCGCAGGATTTTTCGACGGATGCCCGAATCCTGTCGGTGCGCTTTCGGGCGAAATGGCCGACGGGCGAGGACCTGTTGCCGGCTGACGTGGGGCTGCGGATCGCGGCAGCCCGTTGTCCCGACCTGCTCCGGGCCGCCGCCCCGCTGGCCCGTTTCGTAGAGGGCAATTTTCCGCATGCGGAAACCGATCTCATGCAGGCTCCGGCTGCGCTCGCCGATTACCTGCGCTTGCAGACACTGTTCTCCCGCTGGCTGGAAACGGCGATCACGGTCCTGACCGGCGAGGGGGTCGTGCCCGCGCACAGGGGAAAGATCGACGGCCGCCTGCTCTCGGCGGTCCGGCAGGTGGACCGCCAGCCGCTCGCTTCGCCAGTGAGCGAAACCACCCTGGCCCGCTCCGTCGGTCTCAGTGTGAGCCAGTTGAACCGGCTTTTTCTGCGGCAGTTTGGCGTGAGCTCGCGGGGCTATTTTGATCGGCGGCGTCACCGACATGCGCTCGCGGCGCTGGAGGAGTCGTCTCGCGGGGCCAAGGAGATCGCGAGCGATCTGGGGTTTTCGTCAGCCCCGCATTTTTCCGCCTGGTTCCGGCGCAAGCAGGGGGTGCCGCCGCGGGAGTTTCGCCGGGGCCGCGCAGGCTGAGGGCGGCGCTCGCGCGCAGCGCGGAGGCGCGAAGCCGCAACGATTCAGCCGGCCGGAGGCCGCGCGCTGGCGCGCGCTCCGAAAACGCGCCCGCCAGCGGGCGGCCGACGAAGTCACCGTTCGGTTTTTGCAGGTCCGAGGACCCTGACATCGGGCTGAATGGACGCGGCCAAGACAACGCGGCCGCGGACCACCGTCCCGGCTTCGGGCCGTGGATGAGAGCGGTGGAGGGCCGGGACTCCGTGCTCGGGGCGAAGAGGCGGGAGCCGATGCCGTCGCAGCCGGCGACGAGCGGACAGCCGATCTGCCCCCTGGCCGCGCTGGCGCCAAGGCACAGGACGTCGGCGCTGGTGCACGCCCACGCGATCCCGGCCATCGCCCCCTCGGCCCTGTATCCGGGAGGCAGGTTGCGCCCAGAAACGGGGGACGACGGGCCCCGACGCCCACCCGGTCAGCGGCGATGAGTCGGTCGTCCTCCCATCGTTTTTGGTCCAACCGGAGAAATCACAGGCATTTCTTGCAAAAAGGCTGAGCTCAGCCCGACATAGGGTCTCCCCTGTCATGAAAAAACTCCTCCGCTTCGCCCTGCTTGCCTCGCTCGTGACCGCCGTTCTCCCGGCGGCCGATTTTCGCGACCGTCTCGGTCTCCAACTCTACAGCCTCCGGGCGCAAACCAAAGAGAGCACCACCGGCGCACTCGATATCGCGAAATCCTACGGCATCAAGGAGGTCGAATTGGCCGGCACTGGCAGCCTGGCGCCCGCGCCGTTTGCCGCCGAGTTGAAGTCGCGCGGGTTGGTTCCCGTCGCCGGCCATTTCGGCTACGCCCTGTTTGAAAAGGATATCGCGGCCGTGATCCGCGACGCGACCACGCTCGGGTTGAAGTTCGTGATCATCCCGTATCCCCCGGTCAGCAAGGACAAGCCCTTCAGCGAAGAGATGGCGCACAGCATGGCGGCCAAGTTCAACGAGTGGGGCGCCGCCTGCAAGAAAGCCGGCTTGCGCTTCGGCTACCACCCGCACGGTCTCGAGTTCAAACCGACGGCCGCCGGCCAGGGCGAAACCATGTTCGACATTTTGCTCCGGGAAACCAAAGCCGACCTCGTGACCTACGAGATGGATGTCTACTGGGCGTTCTACGCCGGGCAGGACCCCGCGAAGCTCCTCGCCCAACATCCGACGCGCTGGTCGCTCATTCACATCAAAGACATGCTCAAGGGCCTCGCCACCGGCGTGCACACGGGTAACACCCCGCCGACGGGCAAAGTCACCGTGGGCCAGGGGCAGCTCAACTGGCCCGAGATCCTCGCGGCGGCGCAAAAAATCGGGGTGCAGCACTATTTTCTCGAGGATGAAACCCCGACGCCGCTGCAGTGCATCCCGGATTCCTTTAAATATTTGCGGGCGCTGAAACTCTGAGTTGCGCTCGTGCTGAGAGCGGACTCACTCTCACCGCTCCATGGCTTACGACTGGCTCAAAGGTGTCGCCGACGAATATGATGTGATTGTGATCGGCAGCGGCTTGGGCGGCCTTACGGGAGCCAACGTGCTCGCGAAGGCCGGCCATCGCGTGCTGCTGCTCGAGCATCACTACCAGTTTGGCGGCCTCGCCACCTGGTTTACCCGCAAGGGCGGCCATATTTTTGACATTTCGTTGCACGGGTTCCCGGTCGGGATGATCAAGTCGTGCCGGAAGTATTGGACGAAGGAAATTTCCGACTCGATCGTGCCGCTGAAGGATATCCGGTTCGTCAATCCGCAGATGGATGTGTGGACGACCTTCACCCGCGACGACTACACGAGGGTGCTCGTGGAAAAATTCGGGCTGGAGCGGGCCCACGTGGAGAAGTTCTACGACTACCTGCGGGCGATGAATTTTTACGACAACAACCCCGAGACGACCGGCGAAATGCTGGAGCGGTTTTTCCCCGGGCGCGACGACGTGAAACGGCTGCTGATGGAGCCCATCGCCTACGCCAACGGCTCCACCCTGGACGATCCGGCCATCACCTACGGGATCGTCTTCTCGAATTTCATGGGCTCCGGGGTCTACACGTTTCGCGGCGGCTCGGACGTGTTGATTGAGAAAATGGTCGCCGAGCTGAAAAAAAATGGCGTCGAGGTGCGCAAAAAAGTCCTCGTGGACAAGATTCTCGTGGAAGAACGCGACGGCCGGAAAGTCGCCTGCGGGATTGTCGCGAGCAGCGGTCGCATCGTCCGCGCCAAGGCGGTGCTGTCCAACGCGAACATCAAGAACACCCTCTTCCGCCTCGGCGGCGAGGAGAACTTTCCCGCGGACTACGTGGCGGAGGCCAAAGCGGTGCGGATCAATTCCAGTTCGTGCCAAGTCTACCTCGGCATCCGTAAGGGCGAATCCATTCCGCATATCGGCGACCTGGTCTTCACCTCAGAGAATCCTAAGTTCAGCAGCGCGGAACTGACCGATTTCCACACGACCAGCCGGACGTTTTCCGTCTACTATCCGGATACGCGCCCTGGGTCCGACCGCTACACCGTCGTCGTTTCGCTGAACGGGCTCTACGCCGACTGGCAGAAGCTCTCCGACGCCGACTACGAGCGGGAGAAACAGCGGTTGATCGACGAGTCCGTGGTCGCGCTGGAAAAATACATTCCCGGCGTGCGGGCGAAAATCGACTGGATGGAGGCGGCCACGCCAAGGACGATCGAGCGCTATACCCAGCATTTTTCCGGAACGTCGTTCGGCACCAAATTCGAGGGGCTGAAAGTCTCGATGGAGATCTCCGAAAAACTTCCCGGCCTCTACCACGCCGGCTCGGTCGGCATCATCATGTCGGGCTGGCTCGGGACCATCAACTATGGCGTCATCACGGCCAACAAGATCGACAAAGCTCTTTTCCACATGAAGCAACCGGCCCCCGCGGCCGCTCCCGCCTGACCATGTCCCAAGTCACCGACCTCATCCCGCACCGCCCGCCCTTCTTGTTCGTCGACGAAATCGTCAGCGAATCCGCCGACGGACTGGTCGCGCGCCGGACGTTCCGCGCCGAGGAAGATTTCTACAAGGGGCACTATCCCGGCGCGCCGATCACGCCCGGCGTGCTGTTGTGCGAAGCCGTGTTCCAGACGGGCGCGCTCTTCATGGCCCGCTTGATGGCGGGGCAGGCGACGAAGGACGGGGTGCCGTTGCTCGCGAAGATCAGCGACGTGCGCTTCCGCAATCCGGTCTATCCGGGCGACACGATCACCATCGAGGTGAAGCGCCAAGAGTCGCTCGGCGGTTTCACGATGATGAGCGGCCAGGTGAAATGCGGTGGCAAGCGCGTGCTGAGCGTCGATTTCACCGTCGCCTGGAAAACGCCGGACGGCGCGCCCGCCGCATGAGCGATTTCCTCCAACTCTCCGGGAAGACCTTTCTCGTTTTCGGTGTGGCGAACCGCAAGAGCGTCGCTTGGTCCGTCGCGAAGACGCTGGAAGAGCAGGGGGCGCGGGTGGTCTACAGCGTGCGCTCCGAGGCGCGTAAAAAATCGCTGGAGACTTTGCTGGCCGGAAAGCCGGTTTTTATTTGCGACGTCGAGCAACCGGGGGCCGTGGAGCGCCTCGCCGCGGACGTTTCGGCCGCGGGCCGGGTGCCGCTGGACGGGATCGTTCACTCGCTCGCCTTTGCGAATTACTCCGAGGGCTTCAAACCGTTTCACGAGACCAAGCGGGCGGATTTTCTGCAGGCGACCGCCGTGTCCGCGTTCTCCCTCGTCGAGGTAGCGCGGGCCTTCAAGCCGCATCTCGCGCCCGCGGCGTCGGTCGTGACCATCGGCATTTCGTCCCTGCTCGTGACCCCCGACAATTACGGCTACATGGGTCCGATCAAGGCGGCGCTGGAGTCGAGCGTGCGGTTCCTCGCCAAGTCGTTCAGTGCGGATTCCGCGGTGCGGTTCAACTCGGTCGGCGCGGGGCCGCTGAAGACCAGCGCGTCGGCGGGCATTCCCGGTTATCTCGAAAGCTACCTGTACGCGGAGAAGCTCACGTTTCGGAAAAAAAATCTCGAAACGCAGGAGGTCGCCAACGCGGTGGTTTTTCTGCTGAGCGGGCGCAGCAGCGGCCTCAACGGCACGACGCTCGTCGTCGACGCGGGACTCGGCGCGAACTATTTCGACAAGGAAATTGTCCGGCTCGCGATGCGGATGGAGCAGTGAACGCCGCCGCATGAAATTTGAAAACGTCTGCATCGAGTCGCTTGCCGTCGCCTTGCCGGACGAGGTGTGGAGTTCCGCCGCCATCGAGGAGCGCCTGCGCCCGCTCTACGAACGGCTGAAGCTCCCGGCCGGGCGGCTCGAACTCATGTCGGGCATCCGCGAGCGGCGCATGTGGCCGGCCGGCACGCGGCCGTCGGACGCGAGCGCGCAGGCGGGCCGGGCGGTCCTGGCTAAATCCGCGCTCGGCGCCGGGCGCGTCGAGCTGTTTGTCCACGCGGCGGTGAGTCGCGACATGCTGGAGCCGGCGACGGCGGCGTTCGCCCACCGGAAAATCGGCCTGCCGGCGACGGCCCAGATCTTCGACCTCTCGAATGCATGTCTCGGCTTTTTGAATGCACTGACGGTCGCAGCCGGCTTGATCGAGTCCGGCCAGATTCGCTGCGCGCTGGTCGTGGCGGGGGAGAATGGCCGGCCGCTGGTCGAGCAAACGCTGCAGACGTTGCTGGCGACGACCCTCTCGCGCAACGCCATCAAACCGTATTTCGCCAATCTCACGATCGGCTCCGGCGCGGTGGCCGCGATGGTTTGCCACCGTTCGCTCGTCAAAGGCCGGGCGCATCGTTTGCTCGGGGGCGTCGCCCGGGCCGCGACCCAGCACAGCGAACTTTGCCAGGGCGACACCCACGGGGCCGATGCGCTCGCGATGCAGACGGACTCGGAGCAGTTGTTGATTGCCGGGGTGGGGCTCGCCCAGGAAACGTGGCGGGATTTTACCGCGGAGCAGGGGGGGGCGTTCGACCGGTTTATCTGCCACCAGGTGGGCAGCACCCACCGGCGCAAACTCTACGAGACCCTCGGCCTCGATCTCGCCAAGGATTTTTCCACGTTCGAAACCCTCGGCAACACCGGCTCCGTCGCTCTGCCGGCGACCTTGTGTGCCGCCGTGGACGCCGGCGCGGTGCAGGAAGGCCACCGGGTCGGTCTGCTCGGCATCGGGAGCGGCCTGAATTGTCTAATGCTCGCGCTCGAATGGTGACGCCGCCCCAGATTCCCGCCTGGCTCGTCCGGGAATACCCGTTCGCGCCAAAATCGTTTGTGACGCCGGGCGGTGCCCGCCTGAGCTACGTCGACGAAGGCCCGCGCCGCGACGAGGCCGTGCTCATGCTGCATGGCAACCCGACGTGGTCGTTTTACTATCGAAATCTGATCCGGGCTCTCGCGCCGACCACGCGGTGCATCGCGCCCGATCACATCGGCATGGGCCTTTCGGAGAAGCCGCAAGACTACGCCTACACCCTCGCGACGCGCATCGCCGATGTCGCGGCGTTAGTGGCGTCGCTGGACCTCAAACGCGTGGAGCTCGTCGTGCATGACTGGGGCGGGGCGATCGGATTCGGCTTCGCCGCGCGGCACCCGCACCTGATCGGTCGCATGACGATTCTCAATACCGCGGCATTCGCCTCTCCCCGCATTCCGGCGCGCATCGCCCTGTGCAAGGCCCCGCTGATCGGGCCGCTCGTGGTGCGCGGGCTGAACGGTTTCGCCTGGCCAGCCACTTGGATGGCGATGAACCGGCGCCGGCTGACCGCGAGCGAGCAGAACGGTTATCTTTTTCCTTACGATTCGTGGGCGAATCGGGTGGCGGTGGGCGCATTTGTGCGCGACATCCCGCTGGCGGCCGCCCATCCGAGTTGGAGCGCCTTGGCGGAAGTGGAGCAGGGGTTGCGCCACTTTCGGGACCGGCCGGCGCTGGTCGTCTGGGGCGGGCGGGATTTTTGTTTCAACGACTCGTTTCTGGCTCGCTGGCGGGCGGTGCTCCCGCAAGCCGACGTGCACCGGCTCGCCGACGCTGGCCACTACGTGCTGGAGGACGCCCGGGACGAAGTCGTGCCGCGCATCACCGCGTTTGTTCGCGCGGGTTGACCCCGCCTGCCGCAGTGGCGGCGCGGTCCAGTGCCGTGATCGAGCGAAATTTGTAGCAACGGTGGGCCCCGCATGGTCGTCTGGCGGGCAACGCTCCACTTCCTCGACGCGCCTATTCATTCCGACATGCCGAACCCTCAATCCTCCCGCCGCTGGTATCTCTATTGCGCAGTCGCCTTGGTTTTCGCCGGCGGCGTCTGGTATTTTGGCTTTCGCGCCGAGGAGCCCAAGACGGGCGGCGGCAACCCGTTTCGCAGCAGCAAAAGCAATTCGCAGCCGGTGCCCGTGCGGGCCGAGGCGGCGCGATCACAGGACCTCTTGGTGCATCTCCGCGCCATCGGGACCGTGGTCCCCGTCAACACGGTGACGGTGCGCAGCCGCGTCGACGGACAGATGTTGCGCGTGGCGTTTTCGGAGGGCCAGGAGGTGACCGCGGGGCAACTGCTCGCCGAAATCGATCCGTTGCCCTACCAGCTGCGCTTGACGCAAATGGAAGGTCAGCTGCGCCTCGCCGAATCGCAGGTGCGGACGGCGCGCAGCGACCTCGACCGATTCAAGCAGTTGCACGCGCAAACCCTCATTTCGCCGCAGCAATTGGAGGCCCAGCAGGCCCTCGTGGCGGAACGCGAGGGCGCGCTGGCCACCGCGCAGGCCCAAGTCGAAGATGCGCGTCGCCAATTAGCGTATACGAAAGTCGAGGCTCCGATTGCCGGCCGGCTGGGGCTTCGCCAGGTCGACGCCGGTAATATCGTGCGGGCCGGTGATGCGGGCGGCATGGTCGTGATCACGCAGACGCGACCCATCTCGGTGATGTTTACCATCCCGGAGATGGAGCTGCAGAAAGTGGTGGAGCCGCTCCGCGCCGGCGAACAGCTCGTCGTCGAGGCCTGGGACCGTGGGGAGGGCACCGTGCTGGCCACCGGCAGCCTGAAGACCGTCGACAACCAGATCGACCTCGCGACCGGCACGCTGCGGCTCAAGGCGGAATTCGCCAACGCGGACGAAAAACTTTTCCCCAACCAGTTTGTGAACGTCCGGCTGCGGGTGCGCACGTTGAAGTCCGCCTTGGTGATCCCGAGCGTCGCGGTGCAATACGGTTCGCGCGGCACTTACGTTTACGTGGTGGCGGCCGAGAACAAGGTCACCGTCCGCGATATTGTGCTCGGGCCGTCCGATGGAGCCTGGCAATCCGTCACGCAGGGGCTGCAGCCCGGCGAACTCGTCGTCCTCGAAGGGCTCGATCGGTTGCGCGAGGGCCGGTTGGTTTCTGTCGTGAGCGATGACGCGAAGCCACGCGCGCCGGCGGCGAGCGGCGGGGCGAAGGGCGAAGGGTCCTCGAAGAAAAAGAAGAAGGAAAAATGAGCCCCTCGCGCCCGTTCATTCTCCGTCCGGTGGCGACCAGCCTCCTGATGGTCGCGCTGCTGCTTTCCGGCGCGCTGGCCTATCGGCTCCTGCCCGTCGCGGCCCTGCCGCAGGTGGAGTTTCCGACGATCCAAGTTTTCACGTTCTACCCGGGCGCCAGTCCGGCGGTGACGGCCAGTTCCATCACGGCGCCGCTTGAGCGGCGCTTCGGCCAGATTCCCGGCGTCAACCAGCTGTCGTCGGTGAGTTCGGGCGGCTCTTCAGTGATCACCCTCCAGTTTTCGCTCAAGGTGTCGATGGGCGTCGCGGAGCAGGAGGTGCAGGCGGCCATCAATGCCGCGAGCAATTTGCTGCCAAACGACCTGCCGACCCCTCCCGTTTACCGAAAGGTCAATCCTGCCGATACGCCCATCCTCACCCTGGCAGTGACGTCGGGCAGTTTACCGCTCCCGCAGGTGCATGATCTAGTCGATACACGCATCGCGCAGAAACTCGCGCAGATTCCCGGCGTCGGCATGGTGAGTCTCGCCGGTGGCCAGCGCCCGGCCGTGCGCGTGCAGATCAATCCCGGCGAACTCGCGGCGCGCGGCCTCAGCCTGGCCGACGTGCGCGCCGTGATCGGCGCCGCGAGTGTCAACGGGCCGAAAGGGAGTTTCGACGGTCCGATGCGCGCGATCCTGCTGGACGCAAACGATCAACTCCGGTCGGTCGAAGAATACCGCGACCTGATCGTCGCGTGGCGCGACGGCCGACCGCTGCGGCTGGGCGAAGTCGCGCGGATCGAAAACGCCGCCGAGGACCGGCGGCTCGCCGCGTGGGCGGACAAGCTGCCCGCGGTCCTCATCAACGTGCAACGCCAGCCCGGCGCCAATGTGATCGAGGTCGTCGACCGGGTGCAGGCGCTGCTGCCGCAACTCTCGGCGAGTCTTCCCGCCGCCGTGGATGTCGCCGTGCTGACGGACCGCACGCAGAGCATCCGCTCCTCGGTTCGCTCGGTGCAGCACGAACTCGTCTTTGCCGTGCTCCTCGTCGTGCTGGTGACGTTTCTTTTTCTGCGCAATATCGCCGCCACGATCATCCCGAGCATCGCCGTGCCGCTGTCGCTCGTCGGCACGTTCGGTGTGATGTATCTCGCCGGCTATTCGCTGAACATCCTCACGCTGATGGCGCTGACGGTCGCAACGGGCTTCGTGGTCGATGATGCCATCGTGATGCTCGAAAATATCGCGCGCTACCGCGAGCAGGGGGATCCGCCGATGGAGGCGGCGCTTAAAGGGGCCGCGCAAATTGGTTTCACGCTCGTGTCGCTCACGCTGTCGTTAATCGCCGTGCTGATTCCCCTGCTGTTCATGGGCGACGTCGTCGGCCGGCTGTTTCACGAGTTCGCGATCACGCTGGCGGTTTCGATCCTGATTTCACTCGTGGTGTCGCTGACGCTCACCCCGATGATGTGCGCGCGGATGCTGCCGGCCCACGTGGCGCACGCGCACGCCAAACGCGGGTTCCTTGATGCCGTGATTGAGCGCTACGGCCTTTGGCTCGACTGGGTGTTGCTGCGCCAGCGCGCGACGTTACTCGTGACGCTTGGCACCCTCGCGCTCACAGTCGTGCTCTACCTGGTTGTTCCGAAAGGATTTTTCCCGGTGCAGGACAACGCCGCGCTTCAGGCCGTGACCGAGGCGCCGCAATCCATCTCGTTTTCCGCGATGGCCGAGCGGCAGCAGGCGCTCGCGGCCAAAATTCTCGAGGATCCCGCGGTGTCGAGCCTCTCGTCCTTCATCGGCGTCGACGGTACCAACTCCACGCTCAACAGCGGCCGGATGCTGATCAATCTGAAGCCGCACGCCCAGCGCGGGGATTCCGCGCTCCAAATCATCGAACGTCTCCGCTCGGCGGCGCTCGCGGTCACGGGCATCACGCTTTATCTGCAGCCGGTGCAAGAGCTGACGATCGAGGATCGCGTGAGCCGCACGCAGTTTCAGTTTACGCTCACGAGCCCGGACGAAAAACTCCTCCATGGCTGGGTGCCCCAGCTCGTCGATCGACTGCGGGAGCTGCCGGCGTTGGCGGATGTGGCTAGTGACCTGCAGGACGAGGGCCTGCAGGCCTTCCTCGAGATCGACCGCGATGCGGCGAGCCGACTGGGGGTGAGTGTGGCCGACATCGACGATGCGCTCTACAGCGCGTTCGGACAGCGGCAGATTTCCACGCTCTTCACCCAGGCGAGCCAGTATCGGGTCGTGCTGGAGGTAGATCCGCGGCTAGCGGCGGGACCCCAGGCCCTCACCACGGTTTTCGTCCGCACCCGCGCCGGGCGACCGGTGCCGCTCTCGAGCATCGCGCGCGTTTCCGAGCGGCCCACGACGCTGCTCATCAGCCACGTGGGGCAGTTCCCGGCGGTGACGGTTTCGTTCAACCTAGGCAAAGGCGCCTCGCTCGGCGATGCCGTCGCGGCCATCGAGCGAACCAACCGGGATTTGGGGGTGCCGCCGGCGATCGAGATGCGTTTTCAAGGCGCGGCCAATGCGTTCCGCTCCTCACTGTCCAGCACGCTGCTGCTCGTGCTGGCCGCAGTGGTGACGATGTATATCGTCCTCGGCATTCTGTATGAGAGTTTGATCCATCCGATCACAATTCTTTCCACCCTGCCGTCCGCGACGGTGGGCGCCTTGCTGGCGTTATGGATCACGGGCCGGCCGCTCGATCTGATCGCGATCATCGGCGTGATTCTGCTCATCGGGTTGGTGAAGAAAAACGGGATCATGATGGTCGATTTCGCCCTCGATGCCACGCGGCGACAGGGGCTCAGTCCGGTCGAAGCGATTCGCCAAGCGGCGTTACTCCGGTTTCGGCCGATTCTGATGACGACGCTGGCGGCGCTGTTTGGCGCGCTGCCGCTCATGCTGTCCTCCGGCTCCGGGGCGGAACTGCGGCAACCGCTCGGCCTCGTCATGGTCGGCGGTCTGCTCGTGAGTCAAGTGCTCACGCTGTTCACGACCCCGGTCGTCTACCTGTTCTTCGACCGCCTCGCTCAACGCGCCCGGTCGCGCCGGGCTCCGACGCGCGTCGGCGCAGGCCCCGCGGCTGAGATTCTTCCGGGATGAACCTCTCGCGTCCCTTTGTTCGTCGTCCGATCGCGAGTGCCCTGATCGCGGTGGCCATCGTGCTCGTCGGCGCGCTCGCCTACGGGTTGCTGCCCGTCGCGCCGCTCCCGCAGGTGGATTTTCCGACCATTCGGGTGAGCGCCTCGCTGCCCGGAGCCAGCCCCGAGACCATGGCCGCGAGCGTGGCGGCGCCGTTGGAACGGGCGCTGGGCACCATCGCCGGTATCACCAATATTTCAGCCGATTGCCGGCAGGGTTCGATCAGTATCACGTTGGAGTTCGCCTTCAACCGGGACATCGACGCGGCCGCACGCGACGTGCAGGCGGCCATCAATGCCGCGCGCGGCCAGCTTCCCGCCGGCATGCCGGGCAACCCGACGTATCGAAAATCCAATCCGTCGCAGGCGCCGATCATGGCGCTGGCGCTCAGTTCGCCGAATCTCGCCCCGGGCGCGCTCTACGATCTCGCGGCCACGGTTTTGGCGCAGAAAGTTTCCCAGATCCAGGGCGTCGGCGAAGTGTCCGTCGGCGGGAGTTCGCTGCCGGCGGTGCGGGTGCAGTTGAATCCGCACGCGCTGTCGCACCACGGCATCGCGCTCGACGAAGTGCGCCGGGCGATCGCCAACGCCAACTCGATTCGCCCGCGCGGCAGTGTCGAGGAGGGCGAGCGCCAGTGGCAGGTGCAGATCAGCGACCAGCTGCGGCGCGCCGAGGAATATTTGCCGATGATCATCCGCTACCGCGACGGTGCGCCGGTGCGGTTGGGCGATGTAGCCAAAGTGACCGACTCGGTCGAGGACCGCTACAGCAACGGCTTTCACAACGACCGCCCCGCCGTGCTGCTGATGATTAGCCGTCAGCCGGGCGCGAACATCATCGCGACCATCGATGCGATCAACGCGCAGCTGCCGAGCCTCCGGGCCTTGCTGCCCGCCGATGCCGAACTCGCGGTGGTGATGGACCGGTCGCCGGGCATCCGGGCGACGCTCCGGGAGTCCGAACGCACGTTGTTGATCTCGGCGGGCCTCGTCATGCTGGTGGTTTTCCTGTTTCTCGGCAGTGCGCGCGCGGCGCTGATCCCGAGCCTCGCGATCCCGGTGTCGTTGATCGGGACGTTCGGCGTGATGTATCTCTACGGATTTTCGCTCAATAATCTTTCGCTCATGGCGCTGATCGTGGCCGCGGGCCTCGTCGTCGACGACGCCATCGTCGTCTTGGAAAATATTTCCCGCCACATTGAGCGCGGGCTCTCGCCGTTTCGCGCGGCGATGCGCGGTTCGGCGGAGGTCGGCTTCACCTTGCTCGCCATGAACCTCTCGCTCGTTGCGGTGTTCGTCTCGATTTTGTTTATGGGCGGGCTCGTCGAGCGCCTGTTCCGCGAGTTCTCCATCACGCTGGCCGCGGCGATGCTCCTGTCGCTGGCGGTGTCGCTGACGCTCACGCCGAGCCTGTGCGCGCGCTGGCTGGTGCGCAAAGAGGCCCGGCCGACCGGGCCGTTGCGCCGGGCGACGGAGGGGGCCTTTGAAACGGTGCGCGCGGCCTACGCGACGTCGCTCAGCTGGGTATTACGCCACTCGACCCTGACGCTCATCGTTCTCGCCGGGACGATCGCGCTCAATGTTTCGCTCTACATCAAAATTCCCAAGGGCTTTCTGCCGTCCCAGGACACCGGGCAGCTGACGGGTTTCGCGCGGGGCGACGATGCGTTTTCTTACCGCGTGATGCAGCCCAAGATTGACGTGTATCGGAAGCTGATCCAAGCCGACCCGGCCGTGCAGGATCTGATCGGCACCTCGGGCGGCTCCACCGGCCTGAACAACGCCCGCATGATGATCCGGCTGAAGCCGCTGGCCGAGCGAGGGGTGTCGGCCACCGACGTCATCAACCGCTTGCGGGCGGCGGCTCCGCCGGTGGCTGGCGGGATGTTGTGGCTGGGCGTTTCCCAGGACATGGACGCGCCGCGCACCTCCGACGCGGGCTCCTACGATCTCAGCCTCCTGAGTCCGGAACTCGGCTTGCTGCGCAAGTGGCTGCCGAAAGTGGCCTCCGCGATGCAGGAACTGCCGGAGCTCACGGACGTGGAGAACCACTCCGAAAGCGGCACGCAACAAATCAGTCTGCAGATCGACCGCGAGGCGGCGCGTCGCCTCGGCGTAGATATGCAGATGGTGGCCCAGGTGTTGAACAGCTCCTTCAGCCAGCGGCAGGTCGCTACGCTCTACGACCGGCTCAACCAGTATCGCGTGATCATGGAACTGGAGCCGCAGTTCACGTCGGATCCGGCGGTCCTCGACCAGGTGCAGGTGATCGGGGCGGACGGAGCGCGGGTGCCGCTGTCCGCGTTCACGCGCTACGATTATTCGATCGTCGACGACCGCGTGCGGCACCGCAACCAGTTCGCGGCCGAAAACGTGGGGTTTGCGCTGGCGAAGGATGTTTCGCTCGAGGAGGGCCTCGCGGCGATCGACCGCGCGCTCGCGGGCATCATGCTGCCGACCGAAATTCAGGCGCGGCTGTCGGGCAGCGCGCAGAGTTTTCAAAAGACGCTGCAGAATCAGCCGTTCCTGATTCTCGGTGTGCTGGTGGCCGTGTACCTCGTGCTGGGCATTCTCTACGAGAGCCTGGTCCATCCGCTCACCATTCTCTCGACGCTGCCATCGGCGGGCCTCGGGGCCTTGCTGGCGCTGCGCCTGACGAACACGGAATTCTCGCTGATCGCGCTGCTCGGGCTGTTTCTGTTGATCGGCATCGTGATGAAGAACGCGATTCTGATGATCGACTTTGCGATCGCCACGGAACGCAGCGCGGGCCTCGCCCCGCGCGAGGCCATCTATGCCGCGGCGCTGCTCCGGCTGCGTCCGATTTTGATGACCAATTGCGCGGCCCTGTTGGGTGCGCTGCCGCTGGTGCTGGCCACCGGCGAAGGCGTGGAGATGCGTCGCCCGCTCGGCCTCGCGATCGTGGGCGGACTGGCGGTGAGCCAGTTGCTCACGCTCTACACCGTGCCCGTGGTCTATCTTTGGCTGGATCGCGTGCGGCTTTGGGTGAAGGGCCGGCGCCGGGTCGCCTGAGCCACCGAGGCCTGGAGGTCAAAAAAACGGGGACCGCCAACCCGGCGCGGAAACGCGCGCGCCAAGTGGCCGCCGGTTTCACGGGGTGGCCGACGTTTTCGCGGCCGTGGCGGTGCGGCCGTAAAGTTCGGCCAGTTCGCGGAGGTAGGGCAGGGTGCCGGCGCGCAGCGCAGCAAGGTGTTCCGCCCGATAGCGCCACGTCCAGTTGCCCTGGCTTTTGCCGGGAGTATTGAAGCGTGCCGCCGAACCGAGGCTGAACACGTCCTGCAGCGGAAGGATGGCGAGATTCGCGACCGACGCGTAGGCCGAGCGGATGAAGTCCCAGCCGACGGCCTCGCCGCCCACGCGGAAATAGCGGCGGACATGGTCGCGCGCTTTCTCGTCCGTCGTCCGATACCAGCCGAGCGTCGTATCGTTATCATGTGTTCCTGGATACACCACGCTGTTCGGCCGCTGGTTGTGGGGCAGATACAGGTTTTTCGCCTCACCGCCAAAAGCGAACTGCAGGATGGCCATGCCGGGCAGTCCGGTGGCTGCACGCAGCGCGACGACCGACGGGGTGAGGTCGCCGAGGTCTTCGGCGATGAGTTTCGCGCCGGGCAGGGCGGCGACCACCTTTTGAAAAAAATCGATCCCAGGGCCGCGTTCCCACTGGCCGGTGCGGGCCGTTGGCGCGTCGGCCGGGATGGCCCAGTAGGAATCGAATCCGCGGAAATGATCGAGGCGCACGACATCGCAGAGGGCGAAGCTGGCGCGCAAGCGCTCGAGCCACCACGCGTAGCCGTCGGCCGCATGCACCGGCCAATCGTAAAGCGGGTTGCCCCACAGCTGGCCGTCGGCGGAGAAGTAGTCGGGCGGGACCCCGGCCACGGCCGTGGGCCGGGCCGTTTGGCCGTTGAGCTGAAAAAGCCGTGGGCTGGCCCAGACATCGGCGCTGTCGCGGGCCGTGAAGATCGGCGTGTCACCGATGATGCTGACGCCTAGGCGGGCGGCGTGGGCGCGGATTTCCGTCCATTGACCGAAAAAGAGATATTGGATGAACTCGTAGGCCTCGGCCCGGTCGGCGACCTGATTTTTCAGCGGCGATGTTTGCGCGGCGGCGAGGGAGCGGACCTCCGCCGGCCAGTCCCACCAGGGGCGGCCGGAGAAATGATCCTTGAGCGCCGAGAACAGTCCGTAGCCGGCGAGCCAAGTGCCGTGCTGTCGACGGAAGGCGGCGAAACTGCCATACGGCAGCGGCCCGGTCGGATTCTTCCGCCACGTGGCGTGGGCGGAGAACAAGAGGGGGCGTTTCAGCTGATAGAGTGCGCCAAAATCGACCTGATCGGCATTAAGCGCTTGGAGCGGCAGCAGCGCGCCACGTTCGAGCAACCCGGCGCGAACGAGTGCGCCTGGATCGATGAGGTAGGGATTGCCCGCGAACGACGAAAAACATTGGTAGGGCGAGTCGCCGTAACCGGTCGGCCCGAGCGGGCAGAGTTGCCAATACTTCATGCCGGCCTCGGCGAGGAATGTGACAAACGCTTTGGCGGCCTCGTCGAAGGCGCCGATGCCGAAGGGACTCGGCAGCGAGGTAGGATGGAGCAACACGCCGGCAGCGCGGTGATCAAGCCAATGGAAGAGCGGGGGCGATGAAGCGCTCGTGAGGGAAGTTTCGTTAGTTAACATAATATACATTGTGCGAATCTAGGCCGGTTTCGCAGCGGGTGAGGGCGGGTAAAAAGTGCCGGCATCCCGTCGGCCGCCAATGAAAAACACGGCAAACCTCGTCGTCGCGGGCCGCCTGACACGAAGGACCGTTGTCGCCCGACGGTGCTTGGCCACTGTAAGGTCGCCGGTCGGGTAAAAAATAACCCGTCGAACTGCGCGAAACGTCCCGCGGTGAACGGACCGCTGTCATTCCCCCAATGCCCATCCCATCGTCGGTTGGTCGCCGATCTCCGCCGCACGGCGAAAGCGTGCCCAGGCTTGCCGGCCTGCATCACGAGCTTGATCGCCTCCGGGGCGAAGTCGGGTGACGGCGATAAGAACCGCCCCTTCTTTCTCGCCATCGTCGCGGGACCGGCCTCGGGTATCGCCGGACCGAGCGCCGACGCCGGGCTGAGCGCCGGGCTCACGGGGCGACGCTGCCAATGCAACCGACTTTTCATGGGGGGCACTGGGGCGACGCCAGGCTCGGCCGACCGGGATTCGGCGCCCGCGAATCCCGAACTCGCGGACCTGCCCGGACCCGTCCCTGGCGGCCCATCGCCCCTACTCTTTCAGACGATTTTGCAGAGCAACCTTGGTCAATCCGAGCGATTTAGCCGCCGCCGTGGCGTCACCTTTCGCGCCCGCGAACGCGCGCCGCGCCAGTTCGCGTTCGATCTGGGGCAACATCGGCTTGCCCTGCCGGCCGAGTTCGTTGTGCAGAAAATCGAAGGCGCGTTCGAGCGTCAGCGGGGCGTCGGTCGCACCCCCGGCCATGCTCTCGGCGACCGCCTTCGCCGAGGCGAGGGCCGCGGACTCCGCACTCGCCGTGCGGACCGTGTCAAACGGCGCTTCGCTCGCGCCACTGCCCAGCGCGCCCACGGGCGGTTCCACGCCCGTTGCACCCCGGATTTCGGCCGGCAAATCTTTGACCAAAATGGTGTCGCCCTGCGCAATCACGGCACTCCGGTAAATGACGTTTTCCAGCTCGCGCACGTTGCCCGGCCAAGTGTGGCGCGTCAGCACGGCCATTGCTTCGGGCGAGACTTTCGCCACGCGCGCCTTTTTCTGCTTCACGAGGTTCTGCAGGCAAAAATCGACGATCTGCGGCACATCGTCGCCCCGCTCACGCAACGGGGGCATCCTGATCCGCACGACATTGAGCCGATAATAAAGGTCTTCGCGGAACGTCTTTGCTTTCACCATCTCTTCGAGGTCCTTGTTGGTCGCCGCGATGATGCGCACGTCCACCTTGAGCGTCTCGGTGCCGCCGACCCGCTGGATCTCACCCTGTTGCAGCACGCGCAGGATTTTGGTCTGCGTCGCGAGCGCCATGTCGCCGATTTCGTCGAGGAAAATCGTGCCCTTGTCGCACAGTTCGAACTTGCCCAGGCGCTGGACCGTCGCGCCCGTGAACGAGCCCTTCTCGTGTCCGAACAGTTCGCTCTCGATCAGGTTGTCCGGAATCGCGGCGCAGTTGACCGCGATGAACGGCCGCGACGCGCGGTGGCTATGCTTCCAAATCGACCGGGCCACGAGTTCTTTGCCGGTGCCGCTCTCGCCCGTGATCATCACCGTGACGTCGCTGGCCGTGACTTGGCCGATGACCTTGAACACGTCCTGCATCACCGGCGAACTGCCGACAACGCCCTCGCGATAATCGTCGGCGTTGATCGTCGGCTTGTAGTCGCCGACGGCGCGCATGTCGGCGTGCGCCTTGAGGGCGTTCTCCGCCAACGTGAGCACTTTCGCCGGATCGAAGGGCTTCATGACGTAATCAAACGCACCGTATTTCATCGCTTCGATGGCGGTCTGGGCCGTGCCGAACGCCGTCATCAGCACCACCAACTGCTTCGGATTCGCCGACCGGATATGCTGCAACGCCTCGATGCCGCCCATCCCGCCCATGCGCACGTCCAAAAACACCAGATCGGGGAACGGGCCCTTCTTCACCATCGCGATGCCCTGTTCGCCGCTGGCGGCCTCCGTGACGACGTATTTACGCGAGGTCAGCACGCGGGAGAGCGAGTATCGGATCTCCGTGTCATCGTCGATGACGAGAATAGCCGGCTGTTTGGTGGTGATGTCGGACATGGGAGAGATCTGCGGATAGGCCCGGCCAACCGAGACGAAGGCGCTGGCGATTTCCGCAGGCGGGCCTTTGTTAGGCCGCATGCTTGGTTGGTCAATGAACCTTTTCCGTATCCGGGGCATTCAGCTCCAGTTGCACGTCACATTTTTCATCCTGATCGCGTTCATCGCGCAGGACGGCTGGGTCGAAGCGCGCTGGACCGGCCTGCTCTGGAGTGTTGCCACCGTCCTCGCGTTCTTCACCTGTGTGGTGCTGCACGAACTTGGCCATTCGCTGACTGCGCGGCGCTTTGGCATCGGGGTGCGGCGCATCTTGCTCATGCCCATCGGCGGGATGGCGGAGTTCGACGACATTCCCCGGCAACCGCTGCGCGAGTTTCTCATCACCGTCGCGGGTCCGGCCGTGAATTTCGCGATCGTCGGCGCGCTGTGGTTTATGCCGCTGGGGGCGGACGACGGCGACGTCCTCCGCTATTCGCTGGCCGGCCTGGTCGAGCAGGTGTGGGTGGCCAATCTCGTCATGGGCTGCTTCAACCTACTTCCGGCTTTTCCGATGGACGGCGGCCGGATTCTGCGCGCTCTCCTCGCCACCCGGCTGCCCTACGTGCGCGCGACCCTGTGGGCCGCGGCGGTGGGCAAGGTTTTGGCCGTTTTGGGTGTCGCGCTCGCGCTGGCCGCGCCATGGCTGGGCCTGACCGACGAGCCGCTCTACCTGCTCGCGGTGCTCTTCTCGTTTATCTTTATCGCCGGTGAGATCGAATATCGCGCCGTGAAACGCCGCGAAGTCGAAGACGCCCACTGGCGGGACGTCATGGCCCGGCTTGACGTGCCCAACCGCGCCCGCTCGGAGCCACCGCCGCTCCTGTTGCCTTGAACCCCAGAAAAGCAGAAGGCCGCCAGTGACGGCGGCCTTCAAAATGGTGGACCCTAACGGGATCGAACCGTTGACCTCCTCAATGCCATTGAGGCGCTCTACCAACTGAGCTAAGAGCCCATTCTCGCGTTAACGAGGGATCAGGAAAAGCCAACTTCCCCGCGCGAATGCAAGGACTTTTTCATCCACCCTCCAAATCCTTGGTCCGAAACTTCAAAGAGTGCACCGAACTCTTCCCGTCCGGACGCACCGGCATCCGCACGCGCGCATAGGCTTCCAGCACCGCCCGGTCGAACTCGGCACTGCCGGACGGAGCGATGATTTTCACGCTGGCGATCGATCCGTCGGTGTTCAGGCGAAATTCCGCTTCGGCGACGAGCGTGTCGCTCAGGCCCGGCGGTTTGTCGAGCGCCTTGAGCAGGCGTTCGCGCAGCATCGCGAAATATTTCTCCATCACCGGACCGTCGGCTCCGGCCAGTGCCTTGCCCCCCGCACCACCGATTTTATTGGCCGTGGACCCTCCGAGCACCCCCTTCGCGATGCCCTCGGCATCGATCCGGGGCGCATTGGCCGCCGCGGCCCTGGCTTGCTTGGCTTGGTCGGCCCGCTCCTGGTCCAGCCGTTTCTTTTCCGCGGCCTTTTCCCGTGCAATCTTCTGTAATACCTTCGAATTCTCGATGACGATCTTTCGTTTCACCTCCTCGGCCATCGTCCGCTGTTTCGGCGGCGTGGCCGTTTTCGGCGCGTCCTTCGTCGGAACGGGTTCAGGCTTGGGCACCGGCGCCGGCTTCGGCACCGGGGGCTCGGGCACGGGCGGCGTGGGTTCCGGTTTAACCGGTAGCGGCTCGGCCTTGATCGCCTCGGGCTTGATCGGTTCCACGCGCGGGGCAGGCGGGGTCGGCACGGTGAGTTTGATTCCGCCCGGCACGCCCAACGCCGGCGCCTCGGTCGCCCCGAAATTGTCGCCTTCTCCCGCCACGAGTTCGAAGATCTTGGTCTCAGGCTTGGACTCCGAGTTCACGGAGTACGCGAGCAACAGCAGCACGGCAACCACCAGCCCGTGGAGGGCCAGTGAGGTCACAAAGGCGGCTGGCATTCGGTCGGACATGGCGCGGCGGCGGAGCAGAACGGGCGAAGGCGGCGCTCAGGGCGCCGTCTGGGTGTCGATCGTAAACCGGAACAGTTTGTGTTTTTTCAACTCGTCCATGACGGAGATGAATTGCTGCGCGGTCGTCTTTGCGTCCATGCGGATGCGAAAAACCGGCGGTTTCGGCTGGGCCCCAAACGGCGCCAGTTCGCGCGCGAGCTGCGCCAACGTCAGGGGCCGCCCGCCGAGGGTGCACGTGCCGTCCGCCTGGATCGTGATGCTCTGAAATTTATCCTCCGGATCAGGCTTCGTCTGGATGCTCTTCGATTCGATCGGCAGGTTGACGGGCAGCGTCTGCTCCTGCTTGGAAACCGTAGCCACCACCATAAAGATAATCAGCAGCATGAACCCGAGATCGATCAGGTTCGTGACGTTGAGGTCGGCGATCGGCTGCGTCGTGCGCTGTCGGCGGAAATTGCGGGCCATGGCGGGATTCTCCGCTTATTTCGACTCGAGCTCGAGCCGGTCGGCGAGCGCACTCGCGTAGTTCTCGATCTCCACGACCATCTCGCGCGTGTTGCCGAGGAGCAGATTGTAGCCAAAGACCGACGGAATCGCGACCACGAGTCCGGCGATGGTGGCGAGCATCGCGCCCGAGACGCCGGGCGCCAGTTGCTGGATCCCGGCCGTCTGCTGTTGTGCGACCGCACTGAACGCTTCCATCACGCCCCACACCGTGCCCAGCAGGCCGATGAACGGCGCCCCCGACACGATCGACGCCAAGAAAATCATGCTCGATTCGTAGCGGAGCGTCTGGCGCGAGATCGCGCGCTGGATGGCGTTCTCCGCGTGCTCCAGACGGGCCCGTGAGTTTTCGATGCCCTGCTCCTTGCCGATGGCCGCCGCCCGCCAGTAACCCTCCACCGCGTCGGCAAACAGGTCCGCATACGGGATCGCCCGCTTGTTTTTAAACGACTCCGGCAGGTCCAGCAGCGTCCGCTGATCGCGCAGGTGCGACTCGAAGCTGTGGTTCAGCATGCGGAGGCGTTTCAATTCAAAGTGCTTCCCGAACATGATCGTCCACGCGACCAGACTGAACAAGGCGAGGCCGATCACGATAATCTTGTCGACCAGGCCGCAGCGTTCGAAAATTTCGAGGATGTTGGCCGAGGCGAGGAGGTGCGGGACAGGAAACAGCGCGAGCATGGTGGGAGTGACGGAAGAGTTGGCGGGTTTGAACGGCACGTTCAACGGAAATTCCCCGGGACTTGTTTACCGGCGGCGCTCCCCCCCGCGAAAATTCCCCGCTCGATTCTGTTTGCCGCCGCCTGCGTGCGATTTTCTGCTGTCCTACACTCGCACCTATGTTCCGTCAACGCGCCCTCCAAGAACTCCAAGCTCACCGCGCCCGCCTCGGCGCCAAATCCGCCCTCGTCGGCTTCGACGGCTTTGTGGACACCATCGTCACGCCCGTCGGCCTCCGCCGCGGCCAAGGTGAGAACTTCACGCCGATCGACACCATCACCGAGTTTGCCCAGCGCATCCAGGGGGCCGCCGGCAAGAGCACCAATCTCGAATTCTACCCGCGGATGGACAAACTGGGCGGCAACGGTCCGATCATGGCCAACGCCCTCCTCGCCACCGGCACGCGCGTGACCTACATCGGCGCCCTCGGCCAGCCCGCCGTGCATCCCGTTTTCGCCGGCCTGGCCACCAAGGCCCGGACCTTTTCCATTTGCGACGCCGCGCACACCACGGCCGTCGAGTTCAACGACGGCAAACTGATGCTCGGCCAGATGAAGAGCCTCGACGAAATCACCTACGACCGCATCTGCGCCGTCATGGGCGAAAGCACCTTCCACGCGGAACTCGCCGCGGCCGACCTCGTCTCCCTCATCAACTGGACGATGGTGCCGAACATGACCGCGATCCTCGTCGAGCTCGTCGAACGCGTCCTGCCCAAGCTCCCCGCGCACGACTGCATTTTCTTTTTCGACCTTTGCGATCCGGAAAAACGCTCCGTCGAAGATCTCCACGCCGCGCTCATCGCCATGGCCAAGTTCGCCCGGTTCGGTCGCGTCACCCTCGGCCTGAATCTCAAGGAAGCCCAGCAGGTCTACGCCGCCCTCGGTTTCACGGCGGTCGGCGAAGACGAGGCGAGCCTCCGCCAGATGGCCGTCGACATCCGCGCCAAGCTCGCGCTCACCACCGTCGTCGTCCATCCCCGCGAATGCGCCGCGTGCGCCACGGCCGACGGCACCTGGTGCGTGCCTGGCCCCTACACCACGAAGCCGCTCATCACCACCGGGGCCGGCGACCATTTCAATGCCGGTTTCAGCGCCGGCCAGCTCCTCGGCCTTTCGCCCGAGGCGTGCCTCGCCCTCGGCGTCTGCACCAGCGGGCATTATGTCCGCACGGCCCAGAGCCCCTCGCTTTCCGACCTCGAAACCTTCCTCGCCAACTGGCGCTGATCGTTCCACCCTCCACCCATGCCTCTGAAACAAACCGGCGCCGGCAAACTTATCTCCTTCGAGGGCTCGGAAGGATCCGGGAAATCCACTCAGATCGCCCGGCTCGCGGCCCGTTTCCAAGAGACGCACCGCGAAGTCCTCACCACCCGTGAACCCGGCGGTACCGAGATCGGCGAACAAATCCGCAACATCATCGTCCATAATTCCAAGGGCGACGAAATGTGCGCCGAGACCGAGTTGCTCCTCTTCACCGCGGCGCGCGCGCAGCTCGTCCGCGAAGTGATCGCGCCGGCCATGCGCCGCGGTGCCGTGGTCCTCAGCGACCGCTTCCTCGATTCGTCGACCGTTTACCAGGGCATCGCACGCAACCTTGCCGCCGATCCCGTCGCGCAAATCAACCGCTTCGCGGTCGGCAACGTCATGCCCGATCTCACCATCGTCATCGATGTCCCCACCGAGGTCAGCCTCGCCCGCCTCAAGCAGCGCGCCTCCGATCTGCCCGACCGCATGGAACGCCAAAACATCGATTTCTACACCAAGGTCCGCGAGGGCTACCTCGTTCTCGCCCAGGGCATGCCCGAGCGCTTCATCGTGGTCGACGGCACCAAGACGGCCGACGCGATCGAAAAGAAAATCTGGAGCGAAGTGCAGACGCGCCTGCAGTAGCCCGGGGCCCCGATCTGCCGGCCGTTTTTTGTTCGCGCCCCGATGACCGCCGCCATCCCCTGGCCCCCTGCCCTCGCCGGCTCCCCGGCCGTCGTCGTCATCGAGCAGGCCATCGCCCGCCAGCGTCTGTCCCATAGCCTCCTGCTGCACGGCGACGACCCCGACATCCTCGTCGCCATCGCCCTCGCCATCGCGGATCGCCTCCTCAACGCTCAGGGCGCTTCCGCGCATTTCCCGCCCGACCACCACCCTGACTGCTTTACGCTCCGGCCCGCCGGAAAAATGCGCCAGATCTCCGCGGACGCCACGCGCGAACTCATCGCCAAGGTGCAGGTCACGCCGGCCGTCGCCCCGCGCAAGGTCGCGATCATCCACGAGGTGGACCGCATGCACGTCACCGCGGCCAACGTTTTCCTCAAAACCCTCGAGGAACCGCCCGCCCACACCACGCTCCTCCTCCTCACCACGCGGCCCTACGCCCTGCTCCCGACCATCCGCAGCCGCGTGCTCCAGTTTCGTTTCCCGTCGATCGGCCTTCCGCTCGCGGCCGACGGTTGGACGCCCTGGTTGGACGACTACCGTGCGTGGCTCGGTCGGCTCTCGGGCGGCGTGACCGACAAACGCGCCGTCGCCGACCACGTTTTCACCGCCTACGGCCTCGTCGCGCGCTTCGGCGCCGTTCTCGGCTTCGCCACCGATGAGGTCTGGAAACAGCAAAAGGAAAAACTCCCGCCGGACCTCGCCGACGACGAGCAGGTCGCCATCGAGACCGGCATCGCCAACGGGCTCCGGGCGCGCCTCTTTTCCGAGATCGAGCAGGCCACGCGCGCCTACGCCCTCCCCCGCCTCGTCGCCGGCGACGAGGTCGCGCGCCGCGCCATCATCGGTTCGATCGAGAAGCTGGAGCACAACGTCGGCCTGCTCCGCCTGAACCTGAACGAGTCCGCCGCGCTCGAAGACTTTCTCCTCGCGTCGCTGCGGCTGTGGACGATGCGGTAACCGCCTTCCCGACGGGCGGTGGTCAGACCGAGACCGACCGGCTTTACGCCAGCCCCAGCCGCTGCAACACCTCGGGCGGCGGGCCGTCGAAGCTCGCGAGCGCCACGTTGCCGACGTAGCCGATGTCCTTCGATCCTTCGGGCGTGGAGTAAAAACCGCCTGCAGTCAGATCGCGGAACTTGCGGAAAAATTGCGCCGCCTGCCGGAACTCCGGTTTCGCTTTCCCGATCGCACAGATGTCGTCGCAGATCGCCGATTTTTGTCGCAGCACGAGGTCCGCGAAATCGTTACTGAAGCGCTTCTGCGCCTCCGCGTCGAGCCACGCGAGGCCTTCGACCACCGTGCGCTTGTCCGTAGCGTGCCCCGGATACGGCGCACTGATCCACTCGTCGATGAAGTCCGGCACGCCGACTTTCGAGGCGGCGGGTGACTTCTCGTCTGCCGGGATGATCACATCGCACAGAGCCGTGGCACTGCGGCGCTGCGCCGCGGTGAAGGTCAGCGGCCACAGATCGCCCGGCTGGTAGCTCTTCACGAGATCCGGGTCGGTGCCGTAGCCGACCGCTGCGGGCGTAGTGGCATCGGCGGCCACGCCGTCGCGGTCCATGATCGCCACGGCCGCGGCGGCACCGAGCATCCATTTGATCGCCGAGCGGCGCTCCATGCGGGTGGAAAGTGGCGTATCGGGGGTGGGGTTCGTGATCATCTCAGAGATTTCCTTTCCGCATTTCCTCAAGCAGGTAGTCGCTCGCCCGCCACGCGAGGGCCATGATGGTGAGCGTGGGATTTTTGTCGGCGTTGCTGACAAAGGGGCCGCCGTCGTTGACGAACAGATTCTTCACGTCCCACGTCTGCCCCCATTGGTTCGTCACGGACTGCTTGGCGTCGGCCCCCATGATGGTGCCGCCGACTTCGTGGATGATTTTCCCCCCCGGCTCGATCGCGGCGGCGCCGGTCGCGTCGGGTTTGCCCGCTTTACCGCCCATCGCTTCGATGAGCTCGACAAAGGTCCGCTGCATGTGCGCCGCCTGCCGCGTTTCGTGCTCGGACCACTTCCAGTGAAAGCGCAGTACGGGAATGCCCCACTTGTCTTTCACGGTCGGATCGAGTTCGCAGAATGAATCGTCGTTGGGGATCATCTCGCCGCGCCCCGCGAAGCCCATGAACGAGCCGTAGTAGCGGCGCGCGTCCTCCTTGAACGGCTTACCGTAATTCCCTCCGTTCAGCGCCTCAAGGCCGCTGGTGGAGCCCATGCCCGGCATCCGGCGGCCCGAGCCAAATTCGATGTGGTAGCCGCGCGCGAAGCCTAGCTTGCCGGCGTGCTGCTCCTTGTAGAGCCACCACGGCACGTAAACGTGATTACCGCCCGCGCCGTCCTCGTTGTGCACCGGCAGATTCTCGAGCAGGGGAATCTGGCCGCTCAGCCGCGCCCCCACCGTATCCATGATATATTTACCGACCTTGCCGCTGGAGTTGGCCAGGCCGGTGGGGAACCGCGGCGATTTGGAGTTGAGCAGAATCCGCACCGACTCCGCCGAACTCGCAGCGAGCACGACGACCCGCGCCTTCACGACGCATTCCTGGCCGGTCAGCCGGTCGACATACGCGACGCCCGTCGCCTTGCCGTTTTCATCGACGAGCACCTGCCGCACCATCGCGTTGGTCACGATGTCGAGATTGCCCGTCGCCAGCGCCGGCGGCAGATGGACGGTGGTCGACTGGTAGTTGGCCTTGATCGAGCAACCGCGCCCGCAATCCGTCGCCCAGAAACACGCGGCCCGCTCCCGCATCGCCTGCGCGAGCAACCGCTGCGCCTTCGGATTTTTCGGGTGCAGTTTCGCTGGAATGTTCTCCGCATCCTGCTTCATGCTAAGCACGGCGCGGTGAATCGGGACCACGGGTACGCCGAGTTTCTTGCCCCGATGCTGCGCGAGCAACTCGCCCGCGCGCATTTTGGGCGGAGGCAGCAGGCAACCCGCGGGCGAATCGGGCGTGTTTTCCAGCCCTTCGTTCGAACCGTAAACCCCCACGAGCATCTCGGCCTTGTCGTAATAGGGCGCCACGTCCTCGTAGGAAATCGGCCAGTCGAACCCGAGGCCGTCGCGGCTCTTCGGTTTGAAATCATACGGGCCGTTGCGCAGCGAAATCCGGCCCCAGTGGTTCGTGCGCCCGCCCAGCATGCGGGCACGCCACCACCAAAACTGGCGCGCCGGATCCGGCGACGCGCTCGTGTAGGGTTCGCCCGGCACCTGCCAGCCGCCGTCGACGGTCGCATCGTGAAAGCCGAAGGGCTTGTCCGGTGTGCTTGCCCCACGCAACGGCGCTTGCGCCGTCGTCTGAAACATCGGCGTTTCCTTCACCGGATCATAGTTTCGCCCGGCCTCAAGCATCAGCACTTTCGCGCCTTCCATCGTCAGCGTGTAAGCGGTCTGCCCGCCGCCGGCCCCGGAACCGACGACAATCACGTCATACACAGGCTGGGTCTTGCTCGAAGTAATGTGGGGCATGGGGAAATCGGGTAGGGCTGGAGAGTGAAACCGACGCGAAACGGTTGGGAGTGTTCAGGCCTCGCGCACGAGCGCCACAAATTTCTCACGCGTTTCCATATGGGGGTTGTGACCGCTCTCGGCGACCACCGCCACGCGCGCTGCCGGGAAATGCGCCCGGATCGCCCTCTGATCTTCCTCGCCGACGTAATCCGATTTCCCGCCAGCGATGAACAACGCCGGCCCGTCGTAGCGGTCTCCGGCCTCCAGCGAATTTTTCTCCAACGCGGACAATGCCGCCGTAATCGCCGGCAAATTGATCGTCCAGCGCCAGGCCCCGTCGTCCGTGCGCTCCAGATTCGTCGCGAGAAATTTTCGCAAGGCCCAGTTGGGCACGCGCGCTTCCAGCCGCACCTCCGCCTCCGCCCGCGAGTGCAGGCTGGCGAGATCGAGCTCGTGCATCGCGGCAAAATTCACCCGGTGCGCCACCCAAAAATAATCCTTCGGCGCGATGTCCGCCACGATCAGCCGCGCCACGCGTTTCGGATGACGGCATGCGAGTAACATCGCCGCCTTCCCCCCCATGCTGTGGCCGAGTAACGACGCCTGCGCGATGCCCTGTTCGTCCAGCCACTCCACCACATCGCCCATCAAATCCGCGTAGGTCATGCCATCTGCCTGCGGCGAACTGCCGTGGTTCCGTAGATCCGGCGCCAACACATGATAGGTGTCCGCGAGGTCGCGCCCCGCCGACTGCCAGTTGCGCGACGAACCCAGCATGCCGTGCAGCACCACCAACGGCGGCCGGCCGCCGCCCCCCAGATCCCGATGAAAAAGCTTCACGACGGACTACACGAACGACCCCGCGGTCCGGCGCAAGACTGCACGGAAAATTTTTCGTGTATTCCGCGGGTTTCGTGGTTCCACTCCCCGTCCCGCCATGTCCGACGCCGCCAGACTCACCCCGATGATGCAGCAGTATTTTGAGGTG
>CANHJG010000001.1 GCA_947461205.1 Opitutia bacterium | reverse complement strand
GTTGTCGGCGTCGAAGCCTTTGTCGCCGACAGCACATCGCTGCCGCAAGCAACCGAGCAGGGGTTCGACGGCGAGGAGATCGTGGCGTTGGCCCTCAGCCAATCCAAGTGCGACGGCGCGCCCACCACGCTCGACGATGGCCGCCAGCTTGGGGTTGATCCCTCCCTTGGTTCGGCCGATGGCCTGTGCCGCCTGTCCGCCGCGCGGGGATTCGACCCATCCTGGTGCAGCTTGATGGGCGAACAATCTATATAGCGCAGCTCCCCTTTCGCGCCCTTCGCGACAGCCGCGAGCAGCCGGGCGAACGGTCCCCTGGCGCACCAACGTCGGAAGCGTGTGTAGACCGAACCCCACGGACCAAAGCGCTCTGGCAAATCGCGCCACGGAATGCCCGGTGCGCAAGACGTAGAACATGGTCGCGACCATGATTTCATCGTCCTTGGGCGGCCGACCCCGGCGAGGCCCCCTGCGGCTTTTGGCGCGCGCACGGTTAATTTTTTACCCTTCGCCACACGGGCTTAGGGAACTCCCGACGCTTGGTTATCATCATGCGCGCTCTCCGATCAACTCCCTCGCACAGTAGTTCCTTGGATTTTGAAAACACGCCCTAGTCACCCATTCTCGGAAGCCGTCACCAATCCTTACCGTTCAAGATACAAGGTAACATGAGCATCTAAAGAAGGAGCCACGCGCGCCGCGGGGTGTCCGACTTTGCCGCCATGATTTACACCGGAAGCGATTCTTCCAACCGTGACTTGGTCGCCTGCACGCGCGACGCGCAGGGCCAGAAGCTCCACGAAGCGCGGATCGACGGCAACGTCCCCGCGGCTTTCGCCGCCTACTTCAAAAAGCTTGGTACGCCCAGACGGGGTGAACCGGGTCAGTAACATCAGTGGCAAGTTGGAATAGCCTCGGCGTGAGGCGTTCGGCTCCATGAAACCGCAGGGGGTGACGTGCCGGGCGAAGCCGTTGGCGAGGGGAGAGTTTCGGGCGGCCGCGGTCGGGATGGTCAAGATCGCGGGATAGCCCGTCCGCGAGCGACCGCGGTTAGAAACCGCGCTTCTGGAGCTGGGCGCTCAGTTCCTGCATGAACGCCTGCGCGTCGGCGGGCGACGGGCGGTAGCCGGGTTGGCTGATTTCGGTGAAGCCCGGGCGGTATTGCTGGTCGATCATCCACTTGCCGGTCACGCCATCGCTGAAGGTCACGGTACCCGCGGCGAGGGCCCCGGGGATGAGGGTGATTTTGTCGACGCTGACCGTCACGGTGCTCGCACCGGCGGGGAGATCTTCGAGGTCGCCGTCGGCGAGTTCGGCGTCGGCGGAGGCGTCCGCGTCGGCGGGCGTGTCTTTGCCCAGGTCGAGCTTTTCCTTGGCCTTATCGAGGAGACTTTTTTTCTCGACGGGTTTCTCAGCGGCCGGGGGTTTCTCGGCGGGCGGCGGGGTTTTGCTGACGTCGCTGGTGTCGACCTTGGGGGCCGGGTCTTTCAGTTCGAGGTTGAGGTCGTCGACGAGGAAGCGGACGTCGCGATAGGTGAGGGAGACTTTGAACTGCTCGATGAGTTTTTTCTGCACCGCGGAAAGGTTGTCGCCGGCGGCGACCCAAGAGGAAACGGCGGTTTTTTGCTCGGGAGTGAGGGACATAGGATGGGCGGATCGGAGTTGAGGGTTGAGAGTTGAGGGACCGGATCAAGCCGGGCGAAGCGGGCGAACGGCCGAACGGTTGAGGATCGAGCGTAGCCCGACCGTCGCAAGGGGCAAGAAATGACGAAACCGCGTCGTGGCGGACGCGGTTTCGGGTTCAAGCGGTGGGCGCGAAACTTATTTCGACAGCTGGGTCTTCAGGAAGTCGACGCTGCTGCGGGTGGAGGCGTCCTGTGCGCACATGTTATCGACGGCTTTGCAGGCGTGGATGACGGTGCCGTGGTCGCGGCCGCCGAAGGCATCGCCGATTTCCTGGAGGGAGTGCTTGGTGAGGGTGCGGGCGAGATACATCGCGATCTGGCGGGGGATGGCGATGTTGTTGGGCCGGCGCTTGCTCGTCATGTCGCTGTGGCGGATCTGGAAGTGGTCCGCGACGCGTTTCTGGATCGTCTCGATGGTGAGGATGGTCTGGGCCTGCTCCATCAGCACGTCGTGGAGAAGGCGCTCGGCGGTGGCGACGTCCATCGGCTTGCTGGTGAGGGCGGTGTAGCTGGCGACCTTGATCAGCGCGCCCTCGAGGCGGCGGATGTTTTTGGTGATGTTCTGGGCGATGAAGTTGAGGACGGCATCCGAGAGGTTGCACTTGAGCGTGGCGGCCTTGGTGCGGAGGATGGCGTGGCGGGTCTCGAGGTCGGGGGCCTGGATGTCGGCGGGGAGGCCCCACTCGAAGCGGGAGACGAGGCGGGCTTCGAGTTTCTGGATTTCGCTGGCGCGGCGGTCGCTTGAGAGGATGATCTGTTTGCCGGCCTCGAAGAGGTCGTTGAAGGTGTGGAAGAATTCTTCCTGGATGCGCTCTTTGCCGGCGAGGAACTGGATGTCGTCGATAAGGAGGACGTCGACGTGGCGGTAGCGCTGGCGGAACTTGGTGAGGGAATTTTCCTGGAGTGCCTGGATGAACTCGTTGGTGAATTTTTCCGTGGAGAGGTAGGCGACGCGGGCGTCGGGGTTGGCGCGGAGGATGGCGTGCCCGATGGCGTGCATCAGGTGGGTTTTGCCCAGCCCGGTGTCGCCGTAGAGGAAGAGGGGGTTATAGGCTTGGGCGGGGGCTTGGGCGACCGCGAGGGAGGCGGCGTGGGCCATCTGGTTGTTGGCGCCGACCACGAAAGTTTCGAAGGTGTTGCGCGGATTGAGCGTGCCGGTGGCGGGGCCGCGTTCGTCGTAGCGGGTGGTGCGGCGGGCGGGAGTGGCGCGGCCGCCGCGCGGGGCGGCGGGCTCGGTGGAGCGAGGGCCATCGGAGGCGGCGTGGGCGGCGCCGTTGCGGGCCTTGGCTTCGGTTTTGAGCGTGACGGTGACCATCCGGCCGGCGGTGAGGCGGAGGCGCTGGGTGATGAGGTCGAGGTAGTTGTCGTGAATCCAGATCGCGGCGAAGTCGTTGGGTACGCCGAGCGTCATCGCGTCGTCGGCGGTTTCGAGGCACACGAGGGGTTCGAACCACATCTGGAAAACATCTTCCGGGAAGAGCGACTTAAAGTCGCATTTCACGGTTTCCCAGAGGCTGGGAGAGAGAGACAAAGAAGGCATGGGAGCAGGCTGGGAGACGATTTTATTCACACTGTACCGCCGAGTGCATTTCGCCATGTCAGGACTGGCCTCATCCACGTTTCCCCGCTGCAACGAAAGTGATGTCCGGCCACACGGAAAAGGAAGGGGGATTACAACGAATCGTAATCAGCTAGTGGCCAGGCGATAGCGACGCGGTTGCTGCGGGATATGCTGGATGGGGTTCGAATGACATGAGAAAGAACAACCGGACGGCGAGAGACAACTGGACGAGGGCGGAGTAACTGTGAACCCAAAAAGCATTTCAAGGTGAACTTTCCGACAAGTTATTCACAGGTGATCTGGGCATAACTTTTTCGTTTTTTTCGTTGCCACGTTTTCGGCGACTTAGGCGATTCATCGCGGGGTGGTGAAAGCGTAGGTTGGGCGGTGTTACGCTAGCGCAGAGGCGGCTTGGAAAGCCGCGCGGCCGGTGACATTCCGGTGACAATACAGCCGGAGGTTTTGGGTTTGTGAATACGCGTGGGCTCCGCGGCGGGGGCACCGGTTCAGGCGGACGTGGGGTCGGGGTCCAGCCACTTGCCGTGGGCTTTAATGAGCGCGATGAGATGGGCGTCGGCCTCGGCCTGGGGGATGTTGTACTGGACGCAGTTTTTGCCGACGTAGAGGTTGATCTTACCGGGCGCGCCGCCGACGTAGCCGAAGTCGGCGTCGGCCATTTCGCCGGGGCCGTTCACGATGCAGCCCATGATGGCGAGTTTGACGCCCTTGAGGTGGCCGGTTTGGGCGCGGATGCGCTGGGTGGTGGTCTGGAGATCGAAGAGGGTGCGGCCGCAACTGGGACACGCGACGAATTCGGTTTTCGAGAGGCGGGCGCCGGCGCCCTGGAGGACGTTGTAAGCGAGGGTCGTAGCGCGGGTGACGTCGGCCTCGGTTTCGATGCTGACGAGGTCGCCGACGCCGTCGCAGAGCAGGCTGCCGGTGAGAAAGGAGGCTTCGAGGAGTTTCGAGAGAAAGCCGGTTTCGTCGCGCACGGCCGTCGCGGCGGTGTTGCGAATCCACAGCGGGGCTTGAGAGCCGGCCAGGCGGAGGGCTTCGGCCAAGGCGCGGTGGGCGCCGACCGAATGGACGGGGGCCGAGGAGCCGGGCGCGGAGCGTTCGGGGCTGAGCGCGACCAGCAGGCGTTCGTCGCCGAGGGCGCGGAGCGCGGGCGTGAGGGCGGTGGCGGCAGCGGGGGTGAGTTCGGCGGCGAGGAAATGGCCGTGGCAGCGGACGAGGTCGGCGAAGGCGTGGAGCGACGCATCGTCGCCGGCGGCGAAGCGGCGGACGAGGACGAGGCGGCCGCGCCCGAGCGCGAGAAGCGGCTCGAGGACGGCGGGGGTCAGGGACAGGGCGAGCTCGAGCGCGAGAAAGCTGACGGGGAGCGGCGTGGTCGCGGCGATTTCACAGAGCGCGGCGAGGTCGCCGGCGGTGGCGATCGGCACAAGGAGGCCTTCGGCGGGAGTGTCTTTGAGTTTTGGTGACGCGAGTTCGCGGGCGGCGGCGGGGAGGGCGGCGACCGAGCCGGCGCGGACGATGACGCGCGGGGGCTGCGCGGGGCCGGCGATGCAGGTGGAGGAGAAGGCAAGCGACGTGGTGGCGCGTTTGGTGAACTGATACGGGTCGATGCGATCCGATTCGGGGAGTTGGGCGGTGAGGGCGGAGGGTTGAGAGCGGGGAGCGGTCCAGAGGCTCATGGCCTTGTCCGCGATGGCGCGGGCGACCGGGATTTCGTAGACGCTGTCCTCGGTGAGCGAGACGCGGATGGTATCGCCGAGGCCGTCGAGGAGGAGGGAGCCGATGCCAATGGCGCTCTTGATACGGCCGTCCTCGCCGTCGCCGGCCTCGGTGACGCCGAGGTGCAGGGGATAGTGCATGTCCTCCCGGTCCATGCGTTCGACGAGGAGGCGGTAGGCCTGGATCATGACCTTGGGGTTCGACGCCTTCATCGACAGCATGATCTGGTCGTAGCGGTGGTCGCGGGCGATGCGGAGGAACTCGAGGGCGCTTTCGACCATACCGAGGGGGGTGTCGCCGTAGCGGTTCATGATACGGTCGGAAAGCGAGCCGTGGTTGGTACCGATGCGCATGGCGCGGCCGAGGGCTTTGCAGCGGAGGACGAGCGGGGAGAAGGTTTCGTGGAGGCGGGCGAGTTCGCTGTCGTAGTCGCTGTCGGAGTATTCGCGGACGGCGAATTTTTTCTTGTCGGCGTAGTTGCCCGGGTTGACGCGGATTTTCTCCACGTGTTCGACGGCCTCCATGGCGGCGCTGGGGAGAAAATGGATGTCGGCGACGAGCGGGATGTGGCCGAAGCCGGCGGCGGTGAACTGCGCGCGGATGGCGCGGAGGCATTTGGCGGCGGTGACGTTGGGCGCGGTGATGCGGACGATTTCGCAGCCGACCTCGGCGAGAGCGATGGATTGTTGGACGGTGGCGGCGACGTCTTCGGTGGCGCTGGTCGTCATCGACTGGAGGCGGATCGGATGGGCGCCGCCGACGCCGACGGGGCCGACGAACACTTCGTGGGTGGGGCGGCGGACGGAGCGGTAGCGGGAGGCGCAATAAGACATGGTGAGACGGCGGGAGGCGGAAGGACTAATGACGAATGCTCGGAGACGAAGGGCAACCTTGGTTTGGCATTCGGGGCGACGGGGGGGGGCGCACGCCAACGCGTGCGGCGACTGCATTACTTCCCGGCGGGGGCGGGAGGCGTCGGCGGCGTGGGTGCGGTCGCAGCGGCCGGGGCGGGGCGGTCGGACTTGGCGTCGCGGGCCCAGCGCTGCACGTCGAAGAAGCTGACGTAGAGGATCAGCGACATGAGGATGACGAAGAAGGCGCTCTGGGTGGCCATGATGAAATTCGGGGGCAGTTCGCGGCGGCGGAGGCGGCCGATGGTGGCGAAGAGGATCTGGCCGCCGTCGAGGACGGGGATGGGCAGCAGGTTGAAGATGGCGAGGTTGACGTTGACGAGAATCACGAACCAGAGGGCGCGGCGGATATCCCACTGGGCCTGCTGGTGGAGGGCGCGGGCGATGCCGATGGGGCCGCTGAGTTTGGACGGGCCGATGTCGGAGCTCGGGCTGAGGAGCGCGCCGAGCGTGCGGAAGGTCGAGACGACGTCATCGGCGACCTGGGCCCACGGGGTGGGGTGGAGGACGACGATGTTGTCGCGGTAACGGAGGCCGATCCGGGGGATGGTCTTTCCGGTGCGCTCGTCGGTGTCGAGGCGCGGCTGGATGCGAAGGGCGAGCTGCGTGGTCCCGCGCTGCAGGAGGAATTCGCTCGGACGCGTAGAGTTCTTGGCGAGGTGATCGCTGATGGCGCTGCGCTGGTAGACGGGCTTGCCGTCGACGGCGAGGACGCGGTCGCCGGGCTTGATGCCGGCAAGTTCGGCGGGCCAGCCGGGCATGAGCGATTCGGCGGTGAGATCTTCGGCGGGATCGACGCCGGCGACGCGGATCTTGTCGGCGGTGAGGAGGCGCGGGTGGACGACGATTTCGAGGGTTTGGCCGGTGCGCTCGATGACGAAGACGGATTTGCGGCGGTCGTCGGCGGTGCGGCCCTTGCCGAGGAGGACGCCGTTGAGGATGTCCTCGAAATTGGCGACGGGGTGACCGTCGATGGATTTGACGTTGTCGCCGGCCTGGAGTCCGGCTTCGTGGGCGGGATTGGGCACGGTGGTGCCGTCGGCGAGTTTGATGACGGCGTTGACGGTGCCGATTTTCGTGGTGTTGAGCTCGGAGAAGGTGGGTTCGCCGACGAACCAGACGACGCAGGCGAGGAGGAAGGCGAAGAGGAGGTTGAAGGTCGCGCCGGCGACGAGAATCAGCATCTTGGAGACGTAGGTGATGGGCGGGAGTTTTTTGACGTCGGTCGTGCTCTCGCCCTCGATGGGGCCGAGGTCGGCGAGTTGGGGGAGGAGGACATAGCCGCCCAGGGGAATCCAGGAGAGGCGGTATTCGACCCCGTCCCGGCCCCGGTGGGACCAGATGGCGGGACCGAAGCCGATGGAGAAGCGCTCGACTTTGGCGCCGCGATGGCGGGCGGCGAGGAAGTGGCCGAGTTCGTGGACGAAGATCGATCCGCCGAAGAAGATGACGACGAGGAAGAAGGACCAGACGTTGGAAAAGAGATCAGACATGTGCGAGATGGAGGCGAGCGAGGCGTCGGGCGTCGGTATCGGTGGCTAGAACAGCGGCAAGGTCGGTCGGTTCAAAATTTGGGAGGGCAGCGAGAGTGTGCTCAACAACGGAGGGAATCGCAAGGAAGGGGATTTTTCCGGCGAGGAAGGCGGCGACGGCGACCTCGTTGGCGGCGTTGTAGACGGCCGGGGCGACGCCGCCGGCGTGCATGGTCGCGCGGGCGAGGCGGAGGAGGGGAAAGCGGGTGTCGTCGATCGGGCGGAATTCGAGGCCGACGAGTTTCGTGAAGTCGAGGGCGGCGTCGACGCCGGGAGCGCGTGCGGGGTGGAGGAGGGCGTGTTGGATGGGGAACGTCATGGACGGCGGGCAGAGTTGGGCGAGCATGGCACCGTCGTTAAATTCGACGAGGCAATGGACGATACTCTGGGGGTGGATGACGGCGGTGCACTGCTCGGGGCGGAGGCCGAAGAGGCACTGGGCTTCGATGAGTTCGAGGCCCTTGTTGGCGAGGGTGGCGGAGTCGACGGTGATTTTCGGGCCCATCGACCAGTTGGGGTGCTTGAGGGCGTCGGTGGGGGTGACGTGGGCGAGGCGTTCGGCGGGCCAGTCGCGGAAGGCGCCGCCACTGGCGGTGAGGACGATGCGGCGCACGCCGGCGTGCGGGTGGCCCTCGAGGCATTGGAAGACGGCGTTGTGCTCGCTGTCGACGGGGAGGAGTTTCGCGCCGGATTTTTTGGCGGCGGCGAGGACGAACTTGCCGGCGAGGACGAGGATTTCCTTGGAGGCGAGGGCGAGGTCCTTGCCGGCGGCGAGGGCGGCGAGGGCGGGTGCGAGGCCGGTGGTGCCGACGACGGCGACGAGGACGGTGTCGGCGGCGGGGAGCTGGGCGAGTTCGACGAGGCCGGCGAGGCCGCCGACGAGGCGGGTACCGGCGGGGAACGCGGCGGGGTGGCTGCGGGCGGCGGCGAAGGCGGTGTCGTCGAAGATGCCGATGTGGCGAACGTCGAATTGGCGCGCAATGGCGGCGAGTTTTTCCCACTGGGAGTGGGCGGCGATGCCGACGAGTTCGAGTTTGTCGGGATGGGCGGTGAGGACGCGCAGGGTGTTTTCGCCGATGGAGCCGGTGGCGCCGAGCAGGACGACGCGTTTCTTCGCGGGCGGGGGATGCATCGCGCGGTCAGGGCAGACGGAAAAGGACATAGCCGACCGGGGCGACGAGGAGGACACTGTCACTGAGGTCGAACATGCCGCCGATGCCGGGGATGGTGGCGCCGGAATCTTTCCGGGCGGCGCGGCGTTTGATGGCGGATTCGACGAGGTCGGCGACGATTCCGAGGACGGCGATGGGTGCGGCGATGAGGGCGGCGACGAGGGGGGTGAGGTGGGGGGGAAACACGCCGCGGGCGAAGTGGGCGAAAACAGCGCCGGTCGCCATGGAGAAGAGGACGCCGCCCGCGGCGCCCTCCCAGGTTTTCTTCGGGCTGATGAGCGGCGACATTTTATGGCGACCGAAAGCGAGGCCGGAGAGCAGGGCGCCCATGTCGCAGAATTTGGCTACGACAATCACCCAGAGAGCGATGAGCAGTCGGCCGTCAGGCGTGATCGTGTCAGCGGGCAAGGGGGTGACGATGCGGGTGACGTAGGCCAGCAGGAGCCCGACGTAGACGAGCCCGAAGAGGGTGGAGCCGAGGGATTCGACGCGGTTTTCGGGGGTGCGTTCGCCGAGGAGGCGGATCGAGAAGACGATCGTGGCGAGTGCGAGGAGCGGGTGGGCGGGCCAGAGGAACCGGGCTTCAAACCACGGGGACAGGGTGATGAGGGTACCGAAGAAAATGCCGAGCCGGTCGAAGGGCTGGTAACCCATCGCGTGCATGAGTTGGTAGAACTCGCGCAGCGTCAGGACGGAGATGAGTCCGATGAGAAGGAGGGCGCCGTTCGTGCGGAAGAACCAGAGGACGGCGGCGACGACCGCCCAGAGAACGACGGTGCTGAGGGTGCGTTGGACCACGGTCAGGAGCGCGGGCGCGCGGGGGACCGAGGGCGGGGCAAGGGCGGGGCGGCGGGGTCGGGGAAGGCAGGCGTCATTGGGCGGCGGGTTTCACGAGTTGTTCGCTGGTGAGGCCGAAGCGGCGTTCCCGGCGGTGGTAGTCAGCGATGGCGGCGGCGAGGTCGGCTTTGGTGAAGTCGGGCCAGAGCACGGGGGTGAAGGCGAATTCGGCGTAGGCCGCTTGGAGGAGGAGGAAGTTGCTGACGCGCGTCTCACCGGAGGTACGGATGACGAGATCGGGATCGGGCAGGTCGGCCGTGGACAGGTAGCGGCGGAAGGTGGCCCAGGAGCCGTCGTTGAGGTTTTCGTGGCCGGCGGCGACGGCGGCGGCGTAGGCGCGGGCGGCGTCGACGACCTCGGTGCGGGAGCCGTAGTTGAGAGCGAGAACGAGGGTGTAGTCGTCGAAGTGGCGGGTGGCTTCGATGGTGGTGTGGAGGACTTTTTGGACGCCGGGGGGGAGTTCGTCGGTGCGGCCGATGGTGCGGAGGCGCACGCGGTCGCGGATGAACGTCTCGAGTTCCTTTTTGAGATAATACTCGAGGAGGCTCATGAGGCCGCCGACCTCGTCTTGCGGGCGTTTCCAGTTTTCGACGGAGAAGGCGTAGAGCGTGAGCATTTTCACGCCGAGGTCGCGGGCGGCGAAGGTGGTGGTACGGACGGTCTCGACGCCGCGGCGGTGGCCCTCGAGGCGGGGGAGGCCGCGCTGTTTCGCCCAGCGTCCGTTTCCGTCCATGATAATGGCGACGTGGTGGGGGACGGTGATGGGCGCGGGCGCTTGGCTCATGCTTGAATGCGAGAGTTAGGGTGGCGCGGTGGGCGTTGACAAGGGGGAAGACCGGGCAAAGTTACGGTCATGACGATCCCGATGACGGAGGCGAAGATCGAGCAAGCGCTGGCGGGACTGCCGGGGTGGAGCCGCGAGAGCGAGGCGCTGATGAAGACGTTTACGTTCGCGAGCTTCAAGGCGGCGCTGAGTTTCATGGTGCGGGTGGGTTTTGAGGCGGAGGCGATGGACCATCACCCGGAGTGGACCAACGTCTACAACCGAGTCGCGGTGCGGCTGAACACGCACGAGGCCGGGGGGAAGATCACGGCGAAGGATGTCGAGTTGGCCGGGCGGATGGAAGAAGCGCTGAGCGCCGGGCTCGCAGCGATCCGCCGCCAGGCTTAAGCGGACGACGGCGGTCAGAGGCCGCGCATGAAGGCGAAGGTGCGGTCGAGCTGGCCGGGGAGGGTTTCGTGGGCGAAGTCCGGGTAGAGGATGTGGTTTTTCGGCGCGGTGATCTTGTTGTAGGCGGCGAATTGCGAACTCGGCGGGCAGATCGTATCCATGAGGCCGGTGAACAGGAGCGTTTCGGCGCGGATGCGCGGGGCGAGGTGCTGGCAGTCGACGTAGCCGAGTTTGGTGAAGATTTCTGCCTCGCGCTCGTGGCGCGGGTCGAAGGCGCGGAAGAAATAGCGCAGTTCTTCGTAGGCGTCTTTGGTGAGGTCCATTTCCCAGACCCGCTGGTAGTCGCAGAGGAACGGGAAGACGGGCGCAGCGCGGCGGATCCGCGGTTCGAGGGCGGCGCAGGCGAGGGTGAGGGCGCCGCCCTGGGAAGCGCCGAAGCAGCCGACGCGGTCGGCGTCGACCTCGGGGAAAGCCATGACGACGCGGGCGAGTTGGGCGGTATCGAGGAAAATTTGACGGAAGGCGAGGCTGCGGGGATCGGGGTCGTCGAGGCCGCGCACGATGTGGCCGCGGAGGGTGGTGCCCTTGACGCGGCCGCTGTCCTCGGAGCGGCCGCCCTGGCCGCGGCAGTCCATAGCGGCGTAGCAGAAGCCCTCGGCAGGCCAGCCGAATTTGTCGAGCCAGTCGCCGCTGTGGGCGGAGTAACCGTGGAACTGGAGCACCGCGGGACGCGGTGCCGGGTGAAAAGGGGGAGTTGACGTTGAAGCCGGCGAAGGGGGAGGGACGGCGGGGGAGGTCGGGTGGGGAGATTTGGGGCGGAGGTATTTGGCGTAGATGCGGGCGCCGCCGACGCCGGTGAACCAGAGGTCGAAGGCCTCGGTTTGGTGCGGGGCGATGGCGGAGGCGGGACGGAGTTCGGGCTGCGGGTCGGTGGTGTCGAGTTCGCGGAGGGCGGCGTCCCAATAGGCGTCGAAGTCGGCCGGGCGGGGATTGCGGCCGCGGTAGGCGAGGAGTTCGGCGAGAGGAAGATCGATGAGCGGCATGGGACGCGAGGAGGGCGTTTAGAACAGGCGCAGAAAGGAGCGGGGGCCGACGTCGAGGAACGGGGGCGGAGCGGCGGGGGGGAGCGGGAGGGTGCGGAGGAGGCGGCCTTGATCGCTGAAGACGCCCACGGCGGTTTCGCGCGCGAGCGGGGCGTAGACCTCGCGTTGGGCGGAGTCGTAGGCGAGGGCGGTGAGGGTCACCGCGCGGTCGAGGGCGAAGGCGGCGAGGCGTTGACCGGCGAGGTCGTGGACGGTGACGCGGGCGAGGTTGCCGCCGCTGAGGGCGAGGAGGCGGTCGCGCGCGGAGTCGAAGGCGAGGGCGGACGGCGGGGCGGTGAGGGTGGCGAGCGGGAGGGTGCGGATGAGCTGGCCGAAGCGGTTGAACTCGACGACGGCGGGCTGGGTCGGGTGCGCGGCGAAGACGTGGCCGTCGACGGGGCGGATGGCGAGGTCGCCGCCGGCGGTGGTGGTGGGGGCGAGCGCGAGGGCCGGGAGGGTGAAGTCGCGTTTGAGGGTGCGGGCGGGGCGGTCGACGACGCGGAAGCGGTCCCCGGGCGCGAGGCGCAGGAAGAAGTGGTCGGTGAACGGATCGTAGGCGAAACCGAGGAGGGATTCGCCAGCGGCGAGGAACGACGGGACCTCGCTGACGGCGGCGGTGTCGCGGTCGAGATCGCGGAGCGGCGCGGACGGGGTGGGCGCGGCCGTGTAGATATGCAGTGGACCGGGTGTGGCGCAGCCGGCGCAGAGGAGGAAGACGAGCCCGGCGGGCACGGCGCGGTGGTTTCGCGTTGTCACGGAAGCGGAGGGCGGCGTGATACGTCGCATGAAAGTCGCATTCATCAGTGGCACGAGCATCGTCAATTCGACCCTATTTTCGTCGTGGGAGGTGAAGACGGTCGAGACCCAATACGGGCTGGTGACGTATAAATCGCGGGGCGAGCAGGCGCTGATCAACCGCCATGGCTACGCGTTTCCGCTGCCGCCGCACTCGATCAATTACCGGGCGAACATCCGGGCGCTGGCCGATCTGGGGTTTCGCGACGTGGTGTCGCTGAACTCGGTGGGTTCGCTGAAGAAGGAGCTGCCGCCGGGGACCTTTGTGTCGTGCAGCGACTACGTGGGTCTGCAGCAGGGGCCGGCGACGTTTTTTGACGAGGAGCTGAAGGGTGGCGCGCCGCTGATCGCGAACACGCTGATTCCAAAGCTCATCGCGGAGCTGGCGCCGGAGTTTCGGATTCACGCGGGCAAGACGTATGTGCAGATGCGCGGACCGCGTTTTGAGACGAAGGCGGAGATCAAGATCGTGCAGCATTGGGGCGACGTGATCGGCATGACGGCGGCCCATGAGGCGGACCTCTGCACGGAGGCGGGGCTGCGCTACAACAGTCTCGCGCTGATCGACAATTACGCGAACGGGCTGGAGGGCACGGAGATCGATTTCGCGAAGTTCAAGGATCTCGTGAAGTCGAACCAGGAGCGCGTGAACCGGCTGTTTGAACGGATGCTGGAGATCCTCGGCTGACGGCGGGCGGGAAGACGGACGTGGCGGGCGCGGCGGGCGTAAGCGGCGCGCCGGTCGGGCGACGCGGTTGGGCGCAGCGGAAGTTTGCGTCGGGCGGGGCGGTGTGTTGCGTGAGATCCTCATGAGCAAAACCATTGGCGTCATCGGACTCGGCATCATCGGCAGCGTGTGGGCGCGGCATTATGCGGCGGCGGGGAAACTCGCGGGGGCGTGGAACCGCACGGCGCAGCTGGATTTTCCCGCGTGGAAGAGGACGGCGGCGGAGGTGGCGCGGGCGGCGGACGTGATCCAGATCGTCGTGGCCGATCCGGGGGCGGTGCGGGCGGTGCTGGGGCAGATCGCGCCGGAGTTGGGCGCGGGGAAAATCGTGGTGCAATCGAGCACGATCGATCCGGCGAGCGCGGCGGAGTTTGCCCGGACCGTGGCGGCGCGCGGGGCGCGTTATCTTGAAGCGCCGTTCAGCGGGAGCCAGCCGGCGGCGGAGCAAAAGCTTTCGGTGTTTTTTCTCGGCGGAGAGGCGGCGCTGATCGCCGAGGTGGAGCCGTTGCTGGCGCTGGTGTCGGCGCACCGGTTTGTGATCGGCTCGCCGGAGCAGGCGGCGGCGTTCAAGCTCGCGACGAATCTGAATGTCGCGGCGCAGATGCAGGGGCTGGTGGAGGCGATCACGATCGCGCGGCGGGCGGGCATCAGCGACGACGTGTTCTTCGCGGTGCTGGCGAAGCATACGAGCTATTCGCCGTTGGCGAAACTGAAGGAGCCGAAGCTGCGGGCGGGGGATTTCGCGCCGCAGTTCGCGGTGAAGCATCTGTCCAAGGACCTGCGGCTCGCGGCGGGCATGGCGGGTGGCACGGATTTTCCGCTGCTGGCAATGTTGCGGGAAACGTTGAAGACGGCGGAGGCGCGCGGGCTCGGCGAGGAGGACATGTCGGCGGTCATCAAGCTCCTCGACCGGGGCTGAGCGGAAGAACGCGTTTGCGCTGAAGACGGGTGCGACTAGGGTCCGAGCCCATGGGTGATTTTGTGCAGGCGGGGCCAATGACCGAGGCGCAGCAGGCGCTGGCGCGGCTGCGCGCGAACATGCGTGTGACGATCAAGGGCAAGGACGAGGTCGTCGCGCAGGTGCTCGTGTGTCTCGTCGCGGGCGGGCATCTGCTGATCGAGGATCTGCCGGGGGTGGGGAAGACGACGCTGGCCTACTCGCTGGCGCGGTCGATGGACTGCGCGTTTTCGCGGGTGCAGTTTACGAGCGACCTGTTGCCGAGCGACGTGACGGGCGTGGCGATTTACGACGAGACGACGAAGGAGTTTGTGTTCAAGAAAGGGCCGGTGTTTGCGAATGTTGTGCTGGCGGACGAGATCAACCGGGCGACGCCGAAGACGCAGTCGGCGCTGCTGGAGGTGATGGACCGGGCGCGGGTGACGGTGGATGGCGAGGCGCATGCGGTGGGGGCGCCGTTCATGGTGTTTGCGACGCAAAATCCGGTGGACTACGAAGGGACGTTTCCGCTGCCGGAAAGCCAGATGGACCGGTTTTTGATGCGGCTGCAGATGGGGTATCCGCAGGCGGTCGACGAGCTGGAGATTTTGCGGACGCAGCGCGGCGGCTACGACGGGATCGCGCTCAATCCGGTGGTGACGCGGGGCGACGTGCTGCAGCTGCAGGCGCTGGCGCAGCGGGTGTTCGTCGAGGAGAGCGTGCTCGACTACGTGTTGAAGATTGTGACGGCGACCCGCACGGAGGCGGAGTTTCGGGCGGGCGTGAGTGTGCGCGGCGGGCTGGCGCTGCGCACGGCGGCGCAGGCGCGGGCGCTGGTGCAGGGGCGCGATTTTGTGCTGCCGGACGATGTCGCGGAGTTGGTGACCCCGGTGCTGGCGCACCGGCTGGGGCTGGCGCGGCAGACGAGCGATGCGCTGGAGGAGCGGCGGACGGTGGGCGCGGTGCTGAAGCGGATCATCGCGGCGATTCCGCCGCCGGTGTGAGTGCGCGGCGCGCGGAAGCTCCCACCTCCAAGCTCAAGAGAACGCTGCACCGTGAAGATGGAAAAAGGCAGCATGAAGCTTTTCCGAGGATGACGCCGGCGGAACAGGCGGAGCGGTGGGGCGGTCCGGGGGTCCGGGGCGGGGCGCGGCGGACATTCACCTGGAGCGCGCTGCTGTGGGCGCTGGTGAATCCGCAGCGGGGGCACCGCATCGTGCCGACGCTGCCGGGCGCGTTGCTCATCGGGTTGTCGATAGGCATCGGCACGGCGGCCTACAATTCGTCGAGCAACATTTTGTTCATCACGCTCTCGTTGCTGCTGGGGTGTTTGATTTTGAGCGGCGTGTTGTCGTGGCTGAACCTGCGCGGGGTGGGCTGGCGGCTGCGGCTGGCGGCGCCGCTGCGCGCGGGGCATGACGCGGTTGTCGGGCTGGAGCTGCGGAACCGGAAAACGTTTCTGCCGACCTACGGGCTGTGGTTCGAGCTGGCAGTGCGGACGCTGGATCCGGCGGCGGCGGCACGCGCGGAATCGACGCTGACGGGGCGCGGGATCGATGTGCGGGCGATGCTGGCCAAGGCGGAGGCGGCGGTGACGCGGGGCCGCGTGGCGTTGCGCGCGCGGCTGGAGCCGGAGGGCGAGGCGCGGCTCGAGTGGGGCTCCACACCGGAAAAACGGGGCGTGTGGCGGGTGGAACTGACCAGCGTCGGGTCGCTATTTCCCTTCGGGTTTTTGAAAAAAGAAATTGGCACGGCGCTGAGCGCCGAGGCGGTTGTGTGGCCGGCGGCGGTGGAGTATCGGCGGCACGCGGTCATCTCGGTGCGGCGGCCGGCGGGCGGGGAGCGGGTGGCGCGGGCGGGGACGGGCGGAGATTTGCACGCGTTGCGGCGCTACGCGGCGGGCGATTCGCACCGGTTGATCCATTGGAAGGCGAGCGCGCGGACGCAGACGCTGCTGGTGCGGCAGTTTGCGGCGGAGAGTGCGGAGGGTTTTTCGCTGTGGCTGCGGACGGATGCCGGCGTGTGGACGCGGCCGGAGCAATTTGAGCTGCTGGTGAGTTTTTGTGCGTCGCTGGCGGAGGATCTGTTTCGCGCGGGCCGGTTGACCGGGGTGGCGATCGACGCGGATGGGCCGATGCCGGTGCGGCGCCTGCACGATCTGGAAGCGTTTTTGGACCGGCTCGCGACCGTGCGATGCGCGGAGGCGGTGGGGCGGGCTATCGACCACGGCGGCCGAACGGCGGAGGAGCGCCGGGAAGGGCGTGGGCGGAAAAACGTGATGACCTTTGTGCCTGACGGGGCGCGGGGCGTGGTGGCGATGGTCGACGGAGAAAGGGCGGCGTCGGTATGAGCGCGGGCGAAAAAACCATCGCGGGGGCGCGGCGCGGGAAACGGCCGCAGCTGAGCGTGGAGGAGTTGCACCAGTTGAAGTGGCTGCTGGGCGGCGGGCTGACGCTGCTCGCGGTGTGGACGGTGCTCTACATGGACGTGGAGGCGTGGACGTTGATGGCGGTGACGACGGTGACGACAGGGGCGGCGCTGGTCTGGCCGCGATGGCCGGCGCGGGTGCCGGCGCTCGTGCACACGCTGGCGTTTCCGGTGATCGTGGCTTTTTTTGCGGGTGACTTATGGCTGACGGCGGAGGTGCTGCCGGCGATGGTGCGGCTGGGAATTCTGCTGCTGCTGTATCGAGGGATCAGTTACCGACAGCGGCGCGACGATCTGCAGGTGATCGTGATGGGGCTGTTTTTGATCGTGGTGGCCGGCGTGCTGACGGTGTCGCTGTTGTTCGCGGTCCAGATACTCATCTACACCGGCTGCGCGCTGGGCTTTCTTCTCGTGATCACGCTGACGGAGGCGGCCGAGGGCGGGGCGAAGCCGGTGCCGCACAAGGCCGGGGAACTGCCGGCGTGGGCGGCGCAGGCGGAGTGGTGGAAACTATTCCGGCGGCTGCGCGAGGTGTCGGACTGGAGGGTGGTGACGTTGGGGGCGGCGCTGTTCATGGGCGTCGTGGTGGTGTCGGCGCTGCTGTTCCTGGCGATCCCGCGGTTTCAACTGGAGAACAGCCTGTTTCTCGACCGTTACATTTCGAAGAAGACGCGGACGGGGTTCAGCGATTCGATCAAGTTCGGCGACGTGACGGAGATCCAACAGGACACGAGCGTGGCGCTGAGCGTGGATGTGTCGGACCGCGGGCAGATTCCGGCCGCGCCCTACTGGCGCATGCTGGTGCTCGACGAGTATCGCAACGGGACGTTTCGGTTTTCGCCCGGAATGCGGAAGGCGGCGTTGGGCCGCGAGCGCACGGACACGGCGCTGCGCGGGGAGGCGCGGCCCCGGCTCGGCGAGGCGGTTTTCTGGACGTTTTACCTCGAATCGGGGGTGAGCCGCTACCTGCCGCTACTGGGCGAATTTGAGCGGCTGCAGTTCCGCGAGCCGCAGAATTTCCAGGTGGCAGCCGAACTGAACGTGGTGGCGCTGCGCGACGAACCGGTGTCGATGACGGCCTACCGGGTCGAGGGGCTTGACCCGTCGGGCGCGTTGCGCGATCCGGCGTTCGCGAAGCGATGGCAGGAGCGGGACGCGGCGGCGTTATTGCGCACGGCGCTGCAGGCGCGCGTCGCCGTGGGCGAGGCGGACCGGGCGCGGCTGGCGGCGACGGTTGCGGAGATCACGGCGGGGAGTGCGGCGGTTTCGGCGGAGGAATTTTCGCGGCGGGCGGAGGACTGGCTGCGGAAGAACCATCGTTACTCGCTGTCGCCGCGGGTGCCGGACGGGGAGGGCGATCCGCTGGTGCGGTGGCTGGTGTCGCGCGAGGACGGGCATTGCGAGCTGTTCGCGGGCTCGCTCGTACTGTTGGCGCGGAGCGCGGGCTTTCCGGCGCGGGTGGTAACGGGGTTTCGGGGCGGATCGTGGAACGCATTCTCGAACAATTTCACGATTCGGAATTCGGATGCGCACGCGTGGGCGGAGGTGTTTGACGAGGCGGCGGGGGCGTGGCGGCGGGTCGATGCGTTGGGCGCGGTCGGGTCGGCGCTGGGCAACGAGGCCAAGGGCGAGGCGGCGCTGGCGAGTCGGCTCGACCGGAGTTGGTCGGCGCGGTTCGATAGCCTGCGGATATTTTGGTATCGGCGGATCGTGAACTTCGACCAGCGCTCGCAGATCGAGACGCTGCGGGCGGTGAAGACTGCGACGCAGAACACGGGGGTGATTTTCCGGCAAGCGTTGGAGCGGCTCACGGCGGGCCTGAACGCGTGGATCGCGGGCCCATGGGACGGGGTGCGGCTGATCAAGGTGGTGGCGACGGTGGTGGCGGTGGCCGGCTTCGCTTGGTGGGGGTGGACGCAGGGCCGTGGCTGGGTGCGCGGGCGGCTGCCGTGGCGCGGCGGGCGTCCCGGCGATCCGGTGCGGGCGACGGCCGGGCGGTGGCTCGGGGAGATCGCGGGGTGTGGTCACCGGATTCCGGAGACGGAGGCCGTGGTGGCGGAATTGCAGCGCGTGCGGTTTGGCGCCCGGGAGACGTGGGCGGAGCCGGCGGCGGTGTTCTGCCGGGCGCGGCAGGTGTTGCGCGCGGCGCGGCGGGCGGGCCGACCGGGGGCGCGTCAGTGGGGCTTGAAGGGCTGAAAGATCGGGGTGGCGGGCCGGTTTTTCTTTTCGAAATATTTCTTGAGGATGGCGCTGGCGAGGGGGGCGGCGTTGCGGCCGCCGCCGTATTCCTCGCCGGGCGTGTCGCCCTCGAGTGCGACAGCGATGGCGATCTCGGGTTTTTCGACGGGGGCGAAGCAGATGAACCACGCGATGTTGAGCGTGCCCGCCTCGGTGTTGACCTGGGCGGTGCCGGTTTTTCCAGCGATGCGCACGCCGGGAATTTTTTGCACCTCGACGGTGGTCATGTTGCGTGCGGTGCCCTTCGGGGGAAGGGTGCAGGCTTCCATGCCCTCGAACAGCGCGAGCCGCTGGGCGGGGGTGAGGCCGATGGACTCGGTGTGCTGGCGCGGGCGGTTCGGATCGTGCACGAGGGTGGGCTGCGTGTGGACTTCGCCGCGCGCGACGGAGGCCGTGAAGCAGGCCATCTGGAGCGGCGTCGCCAGAACGAAGCCCTGGCCGATGGCCATGTTCGCGGTGTCACCGGGGAACCATTTTTCCCCCTTGGTGCGTTCTTTCCAGGCGTTTTCGGGGACGAACATCCGGCGGGTTTCGCCGGGCAGTTCGATGCCGGTCCGGCGGTCGAAGTGGAAGCGGCGGGCTTCGGCTGCGAGCAGCTCGGGCGTGGTGCGCCAGCCGACCTCGTAGAAATAGATATCGCAGCTTTCGGCGATGGCCTGGCGGAGCAGGACGTCGTGGTGGATGCCGATGCCGTTGTAGCAGACGAGGCGGCGGTTGAACCGCTGGAGCATGCCTTGGCAGTCGATGATGGCGTCGTCGGGGGTGATGGTTCCGCTGCGGAGGCCGGCGATGGAGGTGAGGATTTTGAAGGTCGAGCCGGGCGGATAGAGGCCGCTGAGCGCGCGGTTGAATTCGCCGCCTTTGGCCTGGATCGCGGCGTAGGCGGCGGTGCTGACGCGCGGGGAGAATTCCGCGAGATTGTAGTCGGGCTTGCTGACCATCGTGAGCACTTCGCCGGTGGAAACATCGAGGGCGACCGCGGCGCCGATCTGGTCGCCGATGGCCTGTTCGGCGGCGAGCTGGAGGTCGATATCGAGGGAACTGACGAGGTTTTTGCCCTGGACGGGGAGGCGTTTTTCGAGGGGCGGGTTGATTTTGTAGCCGGAGGGATCGACGCGGAAGATGGTGCCGCCGGCTTCGCCCTGCAGCTGGTCGTCGAAGGTTTTTTCGAGGCCGTCTTTGCCGACGGAGCCGGCCATTTTGAAGGTGGCGAGGTCTTCGCCGGGGAAATCGTCGGCGGTGACGTTGTCGTTGATCCGGACATACCCGAGGGCGTGGGCGGCGGCGGAGCCGTAGGGGTAGGAACGGGTGCTCGAGGTGTAAACCTGGAGGGGGGAGCGCACCGGGAGACTCTCGATCAGGCGGGCGTAGTCCTGGCCGGTGAGGTCGTCGATCAAGGTGTAGGGGAGGAGGAGTTGGTCGCCGAAGTGGCGGGCGAGGGACTTGGCGTCGACCTTATCGGTGCGGCCTAGAATCTTGTTCACCTCGTCGAGGTAGTGCTGGACGACGCTGATGCGGGCCATCTGGGGGAACGGCAGGTCGGTGAGGCCAGAGGCGCGGTAGTTGCGGCGGATGACGCGGGCTTCGCGGAGGAATTCGGATTTGAGTTCGTCGAGGTAGAGCACGACGGAGAAGCGGGGGCGGTTGCCGACGAGGACGGTGAGGCCGTCGCGGGCGTAGATGTTGCCGCGCGGGCCGGGGACGAGGACGCGGCGCTGGCTTTGGACGCGTTCGCGCTCGTTGTAGGTGTCGGTCTTGAACAGCTGCTGGTAGGCGAGTCCGCCGGCGAGGGTGAGGAGGAGGGCGGCGACGACGAAGTAGAAAAAGATGACGCGCGAGTCGTAGCCCTTGTGGGACTCGAGGAGGCTGCCGGAGTGGTCGGCGAGATGGGACTCGGACGAGGGCATCGGGCTAGACGGTGAGTTCGCGGGAGGAGCCGGCCAGGGAGACCGCGCGGCTTTGCAGGGCGAAGAACCACGGGGCGACGAGCGCGAGGAATACCTGCGAGCCGGCGAGGTCGGCGATGAGGCGCGGCCAGGCGACCGCCGGGGCGGGCGAGCGGGCGATCTGAATGAACGAAAACATCAGGAAGAGTGCGAGGTTGGCGAGGAGTGCCACGAGGACGCGCGCGAGGGTATCGTCCCGCGGCAGACGCTCGCGGAGGTGGAAGACCACGGCGTGGGCGGCGGCGAAGAGGAGGGTGTGGGTGCCGAAGGTGACGGGGGTGTTGGCGTCGCAGAGCAGGCCGCCGAGGAGGGAGGCGCCGAGGCCGGAGCGCAGCGGGAGTTTCAGGGCGGCGAAGGTGACGAAGAGACTGCCGACGAAGAGATAGACGCGGAGCCCGGCGAGCGCGTGGTTCACCTGCGCGACGAGCGTCCAGAGGAGGAGTAGCGTGAGGGCGGTGACGAGCGTGAGGCGCATGGGGCGGGTTGAGAGGCGAGAGCTGAGGGGGAGAGACGGGGAAGATTAAGCTCGATTGGCGTGCTCTCAACTCTCGGCGCTCAACCATGAAGTTGACTTACTCGTGTGTCAGCGGGACGAGGACGGTGACCTCGGTCAGGGAGCCGAGGCGCTCGTCGAGTTTGACCTCGCCCGTTTTGAAGAGGCCGTCGGTGCTGGGCTCGACCTTGGTGACGACGCCGATGGTGAGGCCGGGTGGGAAGACGCCGCCGAAGCCGGAGGTGACGAGGCGTTTCGTCGTGGTGGGGCTGGCGAAGACGTCGAGCGGCACGAATTCGATGACGCCCCGGGGCGGGCCGAAGGTGGGGTTGAGGCCGCCCTGATAGCTCATGGCGTTGGTGTCGCCCTCGATGACGCCGGCGAGGCGGACGTTGGGGCTGCTGATGAGTTCGACGACGGCGGTGCTGGCGTAGACTTCGGTGAGGCGGCCGACGACGCCGCCGCTGAAGACCACGGGGGCGCCGACGGTGAGGCCGAAGTTCTGGCCCTTGCGGAGGACGATGCGTTGCCACCACCCGGAGAAATCGCGGCGGGCCACGCGGGCGTGTTCGAGCCGGTAGTTGCGGTAGGACGGGAGGCGGAGGAGGGCTTCGAGGCGTTCGAGGCCGGCCTGGAGTTCGGCGTTTTGCTGCACGGCAAACTCGTAGGAGGCGTTGATGCGGGCGAGGTCGCGGCCGGCGACGATGAGTTCGTGGTTCGAGTGGAGGCGGAGCGACCAGTATTCCTGGAGGCCACGCGCGTAGTCGGCGGCGACGGTGACCGGGGCGGTGAGTTCAAAGAAACTCGCGCGGGAAAAGGTTTTGACGCCGACCGGCAGCAGCAGCCACGCGACGACGACGAAGCCGAGGGTAGCAAACGGGCGGGTGGTGGCGAAGCGGCGGAAGGGCACGGGCGGAGCGGATTATTTGCCCACGGAACCCGCGGAAGACACGGAAAATGTTGCCGGCAGGCCCGGGGGAAAGCGAACCGGCGCGGGCGGCAAATCCTCGGCGCCCTGCGCGAGCCTCACACGTTCTGCATCAGCCAAGAGAGGTCGTTGAGGACGGCGCCGGTGCCGTTGGCGACGGCAGAGAGGGGGTCGTCGCTGACGGTCACGGGGAGGCCAGTTTTTTCGCTGAGGAGTTTATCGATGCCGCGGATGAGGGCGCCGCCGCCGGCCATCACGAAGCCGCGGTCCACGAGGTCGGCGGAGAGTTCGGGCGGGCAGCGTTCGAGGGTCACGCGCACGGCGTCGACGATATGGGAGATGGTGTCGGCGAGGGCTTCGCGGATTTCCTGCGAGGTGATGTGGATGGTCTTGGGCAGGCCGGCCACGGAGTCGCGGCCCTTGACCTCCATGGTGAGCTCTTCGTCGAGCGGGTAAGCGGAGCCGACGCGGCACTTGATTTCCTCCGCGGTGCGCTCGCCGATGAGGAGATTGTAGGCGCGCTTCATGTAATCGATGATGGCGCTGTCCAATTCGTCGCCGGCGACGCGGATGGATTTCGAAAACACGATGCCGTTGAGGGAAATGACGGCGATCTCGGTGGTGCCGCCGCCGATGTCGACGATCATGTTGGCGGCGGGTTCGTCGATGGGGAGGCCGACGCCGATGGCCGCGGCCATGGGTTCGGGAATGGTGATGACGTCGCGGGCGCCGGCGTGCATGGCGGATTCCTTGACGGCGCGTTTTTCCACCTCGGTGATGCCGGAGGGGATGGCGATGACGACGCGGGGCGGGGCGCGGAAGGAGCTGCTGGAAACCTTGCGGATGAAGTAGCGCAGCATGGCCTCGGTGACGTCGAAGTCGGCGATGACGCCGTCCTTCATGGGGCGGATGGCGGTGATATTGCCGGGGGTGCGGCCGAGCATCTTTTTCGCTTCGTCGCCGACGGCGCGGACTTTGCGGGTGACGGTATCGAGGGCTACGACCGAGGGCTCGCGCAGGACGATGCCCTTGTCTTTCACGTAAACGAGCGTGTTGGCGGTGCCGAGGTCGATGCCGATGTCGTTGGAGAAGTAGCCGAAGATGTTGGCCATGATTGCAGGAGCGGGGAGCGGAGGGGCGGCGTTGCCGCCGACGGAAACGAATCGGCGCGGGCCAGGAGTGTCAACGAGGGAAAGCACGGGAAACGCCGGGGAGCGTGGCGGGGGTGAGGGCGGGCTTGACGCGCCCGGGGGTTGGCCGCGTGTTCATGGCTGCGCGGCGTATGCACGGACTTCACTTTATCCAAGATCTCGCGGTGGTGCTGGTGGTGGCGGGCATTGTCGGGTGGCTGTGCCAACGGATCGGGTTGTCCGTGGTGGTCGGGTTTCTCGTGGCGGGCATCGTGGCGGGGCCGAAGTCGCCGCCGTTTACTCTGGTGCAGGATGCGGGCAGCATCGAGACGCTGGCGCAGGTGGGGTTGGTGTTTCTGATGTTTTCCATCGGTCTCAGGCTGAGTCTGCGGAAAATGCGGCGGCTGGGACCGGGGTTGATGCTGGCGACGTTTTGCGGGGCGATCGTGATGTATTATTTGTCGCGGCTGCTGGGGGTCGCGCTGGGCTGGTCGAGCACGGAGAGCCTGTTTCTGGCGGGCATGCTGATGGTGTCGTCGTCCGCGATCATCGGGAAGATTTTGCACGAGACGGGCACGAATCACGAGCGGACGGGGCAGCTGGCGATGGGGATCTCGGTGCTGGAGGATGTGGTGGCGGTGGTGATGCTGACGGTGCTGAACTCGATTGTAAAAATCGATGTGGGGGGCGGCGCGCAGGTGGGCACGACGTTGCTGCAACTGGGGGCGTTTGTGGTGCTGGCGGGCGTGCTGGGACTGTTGCTGGTGCCGTGGTTGTTGAAGCGGATGAGCATCGCGGCGGACGAGGAATTGCAGACGCTGGGGCTGGCGGCGCTGTTGTTCGGGATGGCGGTGGTTGCGGTGCAGGCGGGCTACTCGCCGGCGCTCGGGGCGTTTTTGCTGGGTACAATCGTGGCGGAGACGTCGCATCGGCACCAGGTGGAGCGGACCTTCGAAGGGATGCGCGATGTGTTCAGCGCGGTGTTTTTTGTGGCGATCGGCATGCAGATCGATGGGCGCGAGCTGTGGGGTTCGGCGGGGTTGATTGGGGGGGTGGCGGCGTTTACGCTGGTGGCGCGACCGCTGGCGGTGATGAGCGGACTGACGCTGATCGGCACGCCGCTGAAGGATGCGCTGCGCACGGGGCTCACGGGGACGCCGATCGGCGAGTTTTCGTTCATTATCGCGCAACTGGGTGTCACGGCGGCGGTGGTGCCGGCGCGGTTTTATCCGCTGGCGGTCGGGGTGTCGTTGCTGACGACGCTCGGTGCGCCGTTTTTGACGCGGCGTTCGGAGGGGATCGCCGACGCGGTGATCGGCCGGCAACCGCGGTGGCTGTCGGACTGGGTGCGGGCTTACCACGGCTGGCTGGACGGGCTGCAGTTGCGGCGTTCGCGCAATCTGCTCTGGCAACTCAGCCGCAAGCGCCTGATCCAGACGGGCGTCGGCATGCTGTTTGTGACGGGGTTAGTGGTTTTTTCGGGCCAGTTTTTCGGTATGGCGGAGGAGTGGCTGGGGAGCGGCCGGCTCTTTCCGCACGACCTCGAGGTGATTTTCTGGACGACGCTGGTGTTGGTGACCCTCGCGCCGCTCGTGGCGATCTGGCGCAACGTGTCGGCGATGGCGATGCTCTACGCCGAGGTTTCGACGAAGGGCCGCGCCCACGCGAAGCGGCTGCGGCCAGTGATCGAGACGGGGCTGAAAATTCTCGCGGGTGGGGGGATGTTCATGTGGCTGGCTGCGATCCAGCCGGCGGACGGGACCGCGAAGTGGTTGTTGTGGCTCAGCGCGGTGGTCGCGGTCGCGGCGTTGCTCGTGCTGCGGCGCAAACTGATTTACTGGCACAGCGAAATGGAGGTGGAGCTGATGAGCGTGATCGAGACGGGCGAGAACAAGATGACCGCGACGACGGCGCCGTGGCTGCAGCCGCACAGCGAGTGGAACCTGCACATGATCGATTGCACGCTGCCGGACTTGGCGGATTGCCAAGGGAAGAAGATTGCCGACCTCGGTCTGCGCACGCGCTTCGGATGTTCGGTCGTGGGGATCGAGCGGCAAGGTTTCATGATCCCGCTGCCGCCGGCCGACGCGGTGCTCTACCCGCGCGACAAAGTGCTGCTGCTGGGGACGTCGGAGCAGGTGAACGGCGGCAAGGCGTTTCTTGGCGCGGTGTCGGGGGCGCCGGCGTCGGATTCACTGTTCGAGGAGGTGCGGATGGAAGCGGTGCAGATCCCGTCGTGGAGCCGCGCGGCGGGGCATACGCTCGGCGGACTGTCGCCGGCGCAGATTCACGGCGTGCAGATCGCCGGGGTGAACCGCGGCGGGTTGCGCATTCTCAATCCGCGGGCTCAGGAGATGGTCTTGGCGGGCGACGAACTGTTGGCCTTGGGCGCGCCGGTGCAGATCGCGGCGTTCAAGGTGTGGGTGCGCGAGCGCGTCGACGAAACGCCCGACGATGTGATGGCGGATTGAGGACAATAAAAAAGCGCGCCGGTGAAGGCGCGCGGGAGGGGCGAAAGAGCCGGCGGTTTGGCCGCGGGCGAACTCAGTTCGAGCCGTGGGTTTTGACGGGCTCGGGCTTCTTGGCCTCGGGGGCCGGGGCAACGGGAGCAGCGGCGGGTTTCGCGTCGGGCTCTTCGTCCTTGGACGATTTCTTGAATTCTTTGATCGACTGACCGAGTCCTTTGGCGAGAGCGGGCAGCTTCGTGCCGCCGAATAGGACGAGGAGAATGACGAGAATAATGACGAGTTCTCCGGGCCCGAGGCCCATAATGCTAGCGAAGAAAGTGGTAAACGTGGTCATAGGGATGGGAACGTAGGCCGGGGTTGGGGCCTGTAAAGAGGGAAAGCGACTTCCGCAGGGGCCTTAAAACACAACCTCGTCTCCCGAGGCCGGTTGGCCGGAGAGAATTTCTGCGCCAAGGGTGCGACCGCGGACGTAGCGTGAGGTGCGGAGCCGGCCGGTTTCGCGCAGGTCGTCGGTGCGCGCAATCAATCCGGCGCCCTCGGCGAGGGCGGCGACCGGGGGCTCGGTGGCCAGTGCGACGAACGCGAAGCCGCGGGCGGCATCCACGGCTAGGATACGTCCGACGAGCGCGCGCGACGGCGGCCGGAGTGCGTCGGCGGCGGGCGGCGCGACCCCGGCGGTTCGGTCATCGCGGCCGGCGGCGGGTGGGGTGGCCGGCGGTGTGACGTGGGCACACGCGCCCAGAAAGGAAATCACCGCCAGCAGCGTGAGCAGTCTGGCGGTGAAAGGCATGGCGCGAGACGGAGGGGGCCCGCGGGATCCGGCGGGTCAGAGCTTGGGCGTGGGGAAACCGAGCCCGCCCGGCAGGCTGCCCGGACCGAGCGCACTGCCGGAAGAGGAGCCCGGAGCGGCCGGGGGACGCGACGTCGCGGCGATCTTCATCAGATTTTGCGCGTTATCGATTTGCTCGGCGTCGAAGAAGCCGTGGAGCTGGCGGATGCGCGTCGGGTGACGCATTTTCCGGAGGGCTTTGGCCTCGATCTGCCGGATGCGCTCACGGGTGACTTTGAACTGCTTGCCGACTTCCTCGAGTGTGCGGCTGTAGCCGTCGACGAGGCCGAAGCGGAGGGAAAGGACGCGGCGCTCGCGTTCGGTGAGGGAGTCGAGGACGTCGACGATCTTTTCGCGGAGGAGCGAGTAGGCCGTCATGTCGTAGGGATTTTCGGCGGACTTGTCCTCGATGAAATCGCCGAAGGAGGTATCGTCGCCGTCGCCGACGGGCGATTGGAGGGAGATGGGCTGCTGGGCCATCTTCATGATTTGCTGCACCCGTTCGACGGGCAGGTTCATCTCGTCGGCCACCTCGTCGGGGGTCGGTTCGTGGCCGTATTCCTGGAGGAGTTGTTTCTGCACCTGCATGACCTTGTTCAAGGTCTCGATCATGTGGACCGGGATGCGGATGGTGCGGGCCTGGTCGGCGATGGAGCGCGTGATGGCCTGGCGGATCCACCAGGTCGCGTAGGTGGAAAATTTGTAGCCGCGGCGGTACTCAAACTTCTCGACGGCCTTCATTAGGCCCATGTTGCCTTCCTGGATGAGATCGAGGAAGGAGAGGCCGCGATTGGTGTATTTCTTTGCGATGGAGATGACGAGGCGGAGGTTGGCCTCGACCATTTCGGTCTTGGCCTTGTGGGCCTCGCGGACGTGGACGAAAGTCTGGGTGACTACGCGTTGCATCTCGGCGGGCGTGATGCGCTGGACGGACTCGATTTGTTTGAGGCGGACGTGGATGGCCTTCGTGTCGATCCCGGCGTCCTTCTTGGATTTCGGGTGTTTGGCGCGGTCGAGCTGGAGATGGAGCGACTCGATTTCCTCGAGGGTGGGGCGGAGGTTTTCGAGGTATTCCTCGTAGACCTTCAGCTTGAAAAAGAATTTCGCGAAGAAGGAGCGGAGGACGTTTTCGCGCTTCCGGAATTTGGCGAAGATTTTTTTCTTTTCGGCGTCGCCCTTGGCGTGGAGATATTCCTCCCAGGCCTCGGCGGTGCCGGCCTCGGACTTCTGCGTGTTTTCGACGAGCTTCGGCAGGCCTTTGAAGTAGGCTTCGCGGGAATCGATTTTCTTGTCGATGACGATGCGGTCGAAGCGTTCCTCGCGGTTGAGGAGTTTCGCGCCGAGCGTGCCGATGTAGTTGCCGACGGCGGACGCCTCGAAGAGGACGGTCTGCGCCTTCAGCTCGGCGTTTTCGATGCGCTTGGAAATTTCGACTTCCTGTTCGCGCGTGAGCAACGGGACCTGGCCCATCTGCTTGAGATACATCCGGACGGGGTCGTCGAGGATGTCGTTCTGCGAGGTGCGGCTCTCTTCTTCCTCGGCCTCTTCTTGGCGGGCCTTATAGTCCTCGACCTGGTCGGGTTCGAGGATTTCGATTTCGAGGTTCTGCAGAATGGAGAGGACGTTGTCGATTTCCTCCTGGTTTTCGACGGACTCGGGCAGCGCCTCGTTGATGTCGTCGAACGTGAGGTACCCCTGCTCCTTCGAAAGACGGATCAGGTGGCGGATCTTGTCGTTGATCCCGCCGGCCGGAATATCCGCTCCGGGGACGGCCCCTTCGGCGCTGGTGGGTGTGTGCTTGGCGAGGACGGCCTCGACGGCTTCAGACTGGGCGGAATCGACGGATGCGGACTTGGCTTTGCGCGGCATGGAGGGGAGAAGGACGGAGCGGTCGGAGAAAAGGTCAGGCGGAAGCGGCCAACGCAATGGGTTGGCGGAGCAGGCGGTGCAATTCGGAACGTTCTTTCAATAGAGAAATTGGGTCAGATTCAATGTCCGCATGGGGGTTGGCCAAGGCAAGTTCTATTTCCCGGAGGCGGGGCTCCAGCGCCCGGCTGCGCAGGAGGCGCAAACCCTCCTGGGCGACCTTGAGCGGCTCTTCGAAGCCGGGGGTTTCGAAGAGGAGGGAGGCCACGAGGGAACGTTCGGCGTCGGATTCGAGGAGGTTTTCGAGGTGGTCCTTCCCCGGCCAGAGGTCGTGTTCGAATTCGCCGAGGAAGCGGTTGAGGAGGGCCCCGGCGGGGTGGGCGAGGTCGATCCAGTCGTGCGGGATGGAGCGGCTGAGCGGCTTGCCGATGGTCTCGAAATGGAGGCAGAGCAGGAGGAGGTCGCGTTCCGGGGTGTGGGCGGTGCGCGGCAGGGCCGGGGCGACGCCTTCTGGCGGGGGGCCGGCGGGGCGGGCGGCGGCCTGGCGGCTTTGGCGGTGCAGAAACGTTTGAAAATCCTTCTGGGCGGCCGCGAGCGGGAGGCGCAGGTGGGAGGACGTTTCGTTAATGAACTCGGCGCGGGTGACCTCGCTCTCGGCGTGGGCAATGATTTCGAAGACCGTTTGGGCGGCGCGGGACTTCAGTTCGGCCGATGCCGTGAGCGGGTCGGGGAGGGCCGCGCGGCACGCGAACGCCATGGCGCTCTTGGCGTCGCGGCGCACTTCGTCGTAGGCGGTGAGCCCGCGTTCGAGGAAGAGCAGGTCGGGGTCGACTTTGCCGTCGCCGGCCAGGGTGAGGAACCGGATTTCGAGGCCGGCCTTGAGGGCCATCGGCAGGAAACGCAGCGCGGCTTTCTGGCCGGCGCTGTCGCTGTCGAAAAAGCATTCGACCTTGGTGTGGTAGCGGCGGAGGAGGACGAGCTGGCCCTCGGTGATCGAGGTGCCCTGGGGGGCGATCGCGGTTTTGAGGCCGACGGACCAACAGCGCAGGGCGTCGAGCTGGCCTTCGACCATCACAAAGGGTTTACCCTCGCCGACGGCCGTGCGGGCGCGGTCGAGGTTGAAGAGCAGATTGCCCTTCGTGAAAATCGGGGTCTCGGGGGAGTTGACGTATTTGGCCTCCTTGGCCGGGTCGTCCTGGGGCGTCAGGTCCGTCTGGCGCGCGGTGAAGGCGCAGACGCGGCCCTGGTGGTCGCGGATGGGAATCATGAGTCGGCCCCGAAAGCGCGGACGGAGGGTCTGCAGGGTGATGGCCGCGTCGTCGTAGATGAAAAACAGTCCGCAGCGGCGGAGGGCTTCCTCGGAGAATTTCCGGCGCAGCAGCACGGCGCCGAGTCCGCTGCCCTGGGCGTCGGCGGCGCCGATCTTGAATTCGTCGGCGAGTTCGGGCGGGAACCGGCGTTTTTCGGTCCAGAGGTGGCGCATGGCTTCGCCGGTGGCGTCCTGGGCCTTGAAGGCCTGATAGAAATGTTCGGCGGCGGCGTCGTGGAGGTCGAACACCTCTTGGCGCAGGGTGCGGTCGGCGTGGCTGGGACCGCCGGAGCCCTCTTCGTATTCGATGGGAATGCCGAAGCGTTTGCCGAGGGCCTCGACCGCCTCGGAAAAATTCAGCTGCTCGGTCTCGCGGACGAAGGAAATGATGTCGCCGCTTTTGCTGCAGCCAAAGCAGTGGTAGTAGCCCTTGTCGGGATCGACGTTGAACGAGGGGGTTTTTTCGTTGTGGAACGGACACAGGCCCTTGAGGCGTGCGCCGCCGGCCTTGCGGAGGGTGACCATGCGGGAGACGACGTCGGCGAGATTGACGCGCAGCTTCAGGTCGCGGACGCAGGTGGGTTTGATGACGGGCATGGAGCGGTGGAAGGCGGAGCGGTGGAACGAACCCCTCCATAAAGCGACGCGGTGCGCGCCGAAAAGAATGCACTTTCAACCCAGGCCCCCGGCTGTCAAGTTCGGGCGGCCTTGCCGAAGTTTCTCGGCTTCCGGGGAAACTTCGTCCGGTCTCAGGCGACACACACCACTATGCGCTTTCCTGTTTTCCCGCTTCTCTGCGTGGCCTTCTTGGCTGCGACCGGTCTGCGTGCGGCCGCCCCGGCTGTCGCGCCGAAGGCTCCGCCGATCGAACCGGTGTGGCAGGCGCGCCTCGCGAAATTTGACGATGCGAACTACGAAAAACAGGTCGAGCTGCTGTTGGCTAATTTTGAGAAGGTCACCGGCAAGAAGCTGGTTCCCGGGGCCAAGAAAAAGGCGGGATTGAAAGTGTATGCCGATTCCGGTCCGGGGATGGCGACGCCGGTGCCGCTGGTTAAGGCGGTCATTGCGGCCCTCGTGCGGCGCGGGTTCGAGAACAAGGACATCTTTCTCGTCGGCCTCAATGCGCTGCGGCTGCGGATGACGGGCTATCTGCCGTCGCTCGTGTCGGGCCTGACGCCGTTCAACGGCAATCCGGTTTACGTGCTGGAGTCGGGCCGGTTCTACGATCCGGTGTGGTTTTACGATTCGCCGCTCCCGCAGCGCTTCGATCCGATCTTCGCGGAGAAGCAGACCGAGGGTGTGTCCAACAGCTCGACGAAGGACGAGGACCGGAAAAGTTTTTTGGCGACGCCGCTGTTTCTCGACGCGGATTTTTGGATCAACCTGCCGGTCTACACGGACCATCCGACGCTGGGAGTGAACGGCGCGCTGGTGAACGCCACCCTGTGGAACGCCTCGAACACGGCGCGGTTCTTCCGCTCGCCGGCCAATGCGCCGGCGGCGGTGGCGGAAATGAGCGCGATTCCCGAGCTGCGGCAGACGTGGATGTTCACGCTCGCGAGTCTGGAGCACTACCAGTTCATCGGCGGACCGTTTTTCAATTCGCTGTACTCGAACTCCGAGCCGCTGCTCTGGCTCAGCACGGACCCGGTCATGCTGGATTCGCTGCTGCGCGACCGGATGAACGCCCTGCGGAAAAAAGGCGGGTTCATCGACATCTCCGACGAAATCCGCACGCTCGAATTTGCCGAATCGCTCGGGGTCGGATCGACCAAGACGAAGTTGGTGAAAATCGTGCCGATCGACTGACGGCGGGGCGGACGGGGCGGAACCCGCGCGACGGGCGAAATTCCCTCTTGCGGCCCGCGGGCGGGTGCGCACAAGTCATGGTAGCCACCTCGTCATGACTTCCGCCGCATATCTTCCGTTCCTGATCCAAGCCCTGCTGGCCGCGGGCATAACCGCGACGATCATCGCTGCGAGCCACCTCTTTGGGCAACGGGGGAAGCACACGAAGATCAAGGACTCCGCCTACGAATGCGGCATTCCCGCCGACGGCATCGTCCACACGCGTTTTTCGGTGAAGTTCTATCTCACCGCTCTGCTCTTCATGCTCTTCGATCTGGAGATCGTGATTTTGGTGCCGTGGACGTTTATCTACCGGGAGTTTCTTGCGAACCAGATCGCGATTCTCGGGCCGATTATGTTTTTCATCGGCGTCCTGGTGCTCGGGTTGGTTTACGAAATCAAAAAGGGCGCGCTGGAGTGGGAGAAGTGACGCGGCGAGTGGCGTTGCGCCCCGCGAAGGACCCCCGCCGAAGCAAACTGACGGCCATGCGGCTCGATAAAATCATTGCCCGCGGGCGGATCATCGACCTGCGGAGTCACGACCTCGAGGGCGCGCTGCAGGAGCTGCTCGCCGTCTGTGTCGACAGTTTTTCGGATCTGAAACCGGACGCGTTGCTTAAGGGCCTGTTGGCGCGCGAGAGCACGATGACCACCTACCTGGGTCTCGGCGTGGCCCTGCCGCACGTGCGCGTGAAGATGACCCGCCGCTACATCCTCGCGATCGGCCGCAGCCGGATCGGGATTCGCCACGACGGGGCCGTGGCCGACGAGCGGGTGCATCTCATCGTCATGCTGATTGCCGGCGAGAAGGCGCGCGACTACCTGCAGGTGCTCGCCTCGATCGCGCGGCAGGTTAAAGAAAAGGAACTGGTCGACCGGCTCGTCAACGCGTCGGACCTCGATGCGCTCCATGAGCAGCTGATCGGCGGTTTCGGGGGCATCCGGCCCGTGCAGGCGCAGCAAAACCGCGTCAACCGTCTGATGTTTCGCGAGGCGGAGCGCGTCGCGAAGGGCGCGGGTTGCGGGGCGATTATGGTGTTTGGCGACACGTTTGTCGGGGGGATCGAGCGCGGCGCGATCGAGTCGAAGCTGAAGACCATTCTCGTGACGCGCAACCCGATCGAACCCGGCGAGCACGAGCGGGCGTTCGCCGAGACGATTCAGGTGCGCTCGTTTTCGAACCAGCGCATGGCGCAGCTGCGCAGCGCGATCCTCGTGGCGCTCACCCGCGGCGTCATCAAGTTCACCGACCGGATCTGCTGCCTCGACGGCATGACGGGCAGCAACCAGTTCGACACGCTGGTGGTGGTCGACATCGAGCGCGAATTTCAGACCCTGCTGACTGGCCAGACCTCCGACCTGCTGCCCGCGGACGTGAAGCCCGAGGTACTCGAACGCGTGATCGCGGTCGCGACCGAGCTGGCGGTCGAAGGCCGCGAAGGCCGTCCGGTCGGCTGCCTCTTTGTCGTCGGCGACAACGAGAAGGTGGCGGCGTTCGTGAAGCCGCTCGTACTGAATCCTTTTTTTGGTTACAAGGAGGAGGAGCGGAATATTTTGAATCCGTTCATGGACGAGACGGTAAAGGAATTTTCGTCGATTGACGGGGCGTTTATCATCCGGGGCGACGGGGTGGTCGAGTCGGCCGGCAGTCTGATCCAGGCGACCGACAGCGCCCATGCGCTCCCGAGCGGGCTTGGCAGCCGGCATGCGGCGGCGGCGGCGATCAGCGTGGCGGCGAACTGCATTGCCATCGTGGTGTCCTCGAGCACGAGCCAGGTGACGCTGTTCCGCCGGGGCGTGATGCTGCCGTTGACCGAAAAGCGGCGCTGAAGCGGCGCCGGGGCGAAGACGGACGAAGTTTGAGGTTGCACCGGCCCGGGCGTGCCCTTTCCTCCTCACCTTTCAACCATTTATCACCATGCAAGAACTCGTCACCTTGGAGTGCACAGAAGCCAAAAAAGAGGGTAAGCCCGTCTCCCGTTACCTCACGTTTCGGAACAAGAAGACCGTGACCGAGCGCATTGAGAAGAAGAAATACAATCCTCATCTCAAGCGCCACACCCTCCACAAGGAGATCAAATAACGCTCCTCGGCGCCGCCGCGCGGCGCAAGTCAGGCAAGGCCGGGCTTTATCGCCCGGCTTTTTCTTTGGTTCCGTACGGAGGGGAGACGCGGACGGCCCCAAGCAGCCCCAGACGGCCTCACTGTCCTTTCCGGTCGACGGGGGCCGTCGCGAAGGGCGAGGCGGAGCCGGGGGCGGCAAGGTGTTGCCGGCGGGCGGCGCGCCAACCTTCGCGGTGCTTGCGGATCCAGTCGAGCAGCGCCCGCTCGAAACCGATGTCGTAGCCGAGCCGTTCGGACTCCAACCACTTGTGTTTCAGGATCTCCTCCCGTTCCGCCAGGAATTCCTGGTAGAGGCTGGATTGTTTGACAAACTCGCGGGAGGTCGAGGGTTCTTGAACAGGAGAAGTCATGCAGCGTGACGCAGGCGAAATGAGAGCGAGCAGGCGCGGCGTGTCAATGCCTGCAATTTACGCAATCCTCACAGGCGCGGGCGGGCGGGTTTCGCGAGCCGGGCGAGCAGGTCGGCGGCGATCTCGCGGAACGTCTGGCCCGCGACGCTCTGCGGCTGGCTCACGACGATCGGCGTGCCGGTGTCGCCGCCCTCGCGGATCGCGGGAATCAGCGGTACCTGGCCGAGGAGAACGGTGCCGAGTTTTTCCGCCGTTACGATGCCGCCGCCGGCGCCGAAGAGGGCGTGTTTATGGCCGGCGGGATCGACGAAGAAACTCATGTTTTCGGCGACGCCGATGATCGGCACGTTCACCTTTTGAAACATCAGGCCGCCCTTGCGGGCGACGTTGGTCGCGGCGGGCTGCGGTGTGGTCACGATGATCGCGCCGTCGAGGGGGAGCGTCTGCACGAGAGAAAGCTGGGCGTCGCCGGTGCCGGGGGGCAGATCGACGAGCAGGATATCGAGGTCACCCCAGCGGACGTTTTGCACGAACTGCTGGATCGTTTTCATGACCATCGGGCCGCGCCACACGACCGGCGTGTTGTCGTCCACGAGGAAGCCCATGCTCATCACCTTCACGCCGTGGCGCTCCATCGGCACGAGCGAGTCGCCGTCGACCTCGGGCCGGCCGTGGAGGCCCATCATGAGGGGCACGCTCGGGCCGTAAATATCGCAGTCCATGAGGCCGACGCGGCCCGGCCGGCCTTGGGCGCTGAGGAGTTGGGCGAGGGCCGCGGCGAGGTTGACGGAGAAGGTGCTCTTGCCGACGCCGCCCTTGCCCGAAGCGATGGCGACGGCATACTGGATGGCCTTCGGAGCGGCGTTGTTACCCGCGAGGTTTCCGCCTTGGACGGCCCCGGCGGCGGTCGGGGCCTTGGCGGGGGCGACGGACACTTCGACGAGGATTTCCTTTACGCCGGGGATGACGCGCAGACATTTCTCCACCTCGGTCTTGAGGTGCAGGGGGACCTTCGGGTCGCTGGTGGTCAGCGCGAGCGAGACCTTGACCACGCCGTCGAGCAGACCGGCCGAGCGCACGAGCCCGAACGACACGATATCGCGGCTGAAGCCCGGATATTTTACTTGTTTGAGATGCTCTTTGATTTCGTCGGTGGTCACGGAGATGGGAATGTTCGAGATTGTGAACAAATAAGAGTTGTTAAGCGGCGGTGCTGCGCAAATAGAAATGCAGGTGGGTGCCGAATCATTTGCGCGCCTTTTTTCTCCATGAAAACCCTTTCGCGATTCCTCCTGCTCCTCGCTTTCGCGGCCGCGCCGCTTCCCGCGCAGCGCACCAGTCTGGGCGACGTGGTCATCGGCGTCGACAAGACCAAGGTGGCCCTGCGGGTCTCGGCCAACACGGCCGAACTGAACAGTCTCGCGCTGCAGGCCTTTGGGGCGCACGGGCGCTACCGGCTGGTCGGCAGCGGGCAGGAGTACGAGGCGAAGTTTACCGCGGTGGGCCCCACGCAGGTGCGCGTGGACATCACCAAAGGCGCGATGGGCACCGCGGTGGCGTCGGAAACCGTGACCGGCACGAGCCAGCGCAATGCTTTGCTGCGGGCGGCGGACGTCGCCGTTGTGAAGACCAACGGCCTCGGGCTGAAGGGTTTTTTCACGGCGAAGCTCGCGTTCATCCGCGATCAGGGGAAGGTGAAGGAAGTGTGCGTGGCCGATCTGTTTTTCGGTGAGGCCAAGCAGATCACGCACGACAAGGCGCTCGCGCTGATGCCGCGCTGGTCGCCGGATGGGGCGAAGATCATCTACACGAGTTTCTTCAAATCGGGCTCCGCCGACATCTTTCTCCTGGATGTGGCCACGGGCCGGCACGACAAGTTTGCCGATTTCCGCGGCACGAATCTGGGCGCCCGGTTCAGTCCGAACGGCCAGCAGGTCGCGATGGTGCTAAGCGGCGAGGGCAATTCGGAAATTTATCTGGCCACGGCGCAGGGCCGGCAGGTGTCGCGCAAGACGCGTTCGGACGCGGTGAAATCGTCGCCCTGCTGGTCGCCCGACGGGACGAGGCTCGTGTTCGCCATGTCGCTCGGCACGAACCCCCAGTTGCACGTGATGTCGGCGGGCGGCGGCACGCCGCAGCGTCTCACCACCGGGTTCACGTATGCCGCCGAGCCCGACTGGAGCCGCACGAACCCGGGCAAGATCGCCTGCACGGTGAAGGCGGGCAGCCAATACCAGATCGCAGTCTACGATTTTGCGAAGGGCAAGGCGGAGGTCGCTTCGAAGGCGGATTTTGACGGAGTGGAGCCAAGCTGGCTGCCGGACGGACGCCACCTCGTTTACACGGCGCGCGACCGCGCCTCCAGCGTGCTGTGTATCCTCGACACCGAGACCGGCCAGAGCAAACGCATCTCGGCGACGAATCTCGGTCCGGTGGCGCAGGCGAGCGTGCTCGCGCAGTGACCCGGTGGCGGCGGCGGCCGGCGGGCGAAAAAAAAGCCGCACCGAAAACGGTGCGGCTTTTTGGGCGAAAATTTCGCGGACCTCAGGCGAGGGCGGCGGCGTAGTTGGCTTCGACGCCCTTCCAATTGACGACATTCCAGAAGGCGGCGATGTAGTCGGGACGACGGTTCTGGTAGTTGAGATAGTAGGCGTGCTCCCAGACGTCGAGGGCGAGGACCGGTTTGCCCTCGATGCCGGCGACGGCCTTGCCCATCAGCGGGCTGTCCTGGTTGGCGGTCGAGCCGATGGCTAGTTTCTTGTCGGCGGTGACGATGAGCCACGCCCAGCCGGAGCCGAAGCGGGTCGCGCCGGCCTTGGCGAAGTCTTCCTTGAATTTAGTGAAACCGCCGAGCTGGGCGTCGATGGCGGTGGCGAGGGCGCCGGACGGGGCGTCCTGGTTATGCGGCGCCATGACGGTCCAGAAAAACGAGTGGTTGCTGTGGCCGCCGGCATTGTTGCGCACGCCGGCGCGGATGGTCTCGGGCACCTTGGAGAGGTCGGCGATGAGGGTGTTGACGTCCAATGCAGCGAGAGCGGCGTGGTCCTTCAGGAGATTGTTGGCGTTGGTGATGTAGGCCTGGTGGTGCTTGCCGTGATGGATTTCCATCGTCTTGGCGTCGATGTACGGAGCGAGGGCGTCGTAGGCGTAAGGCAGTTTGGGCAGTTCGAAGGACATGGGAGTGGTTTGTGTTTTCGGGTTGAACAAAAGCGCGGATGCGGCCCGCAACGAATGCATTGCCCGGCCCACGCGTCAACTTTCCGCTGCGACTTGGCCGGTGGGTGTCCACCCTAGTCGGCCGCGCGTTTGAGCTTGAAAAACGCCTGGAGGAGTTCGCGGCACTCGGCCTCCAGCACGCCGCCGGCGGTGAGTTCGAGGTGGTGGTTGACGCGCGGGAGGTCGTTGAGGTTGGTGGCGCCGCCGAGGCAGCCCATTTTGGGGTCGGGGACGGCGTAGCAGACGCGTTTGACGCGCGACATCAGCAGGGCGCCGGAGCACATGGGGCAGGGCTCCTTGGTCACGTAAACGGTCGCCCCGGAGAGCCGCCAGTCGCCGAGTTTCGCGGCGGCCTGGGTGAGCGCGAGCATTTCGGCGTGGGCGGTCGGGTCTTTGGCGCCTTCGACGGTATTATGGGCCGAGCCGACGATTTCGCCGCCGATTTCGATGATCGCGCCGATCGGTACTTCGTCCTGGCGCCATGCGTCGATCGCCTGATTGTAGGCGAGGCTCATGAAGAAGGCGTCGTCGCGGAGGAGCTGCGACGGGAAGCGTTTTTCGAATGGGCAGGCGGGCGGAAGGACGGGCAAATCGGACATGGCGGCGGTCGCGGGAGGCGTGGATCGGAGGGAAGCCTTGACTAAGGCGCCGAAAATCTGCCTTACAAGGTGCTTCTGAAGACCGCACTTATGATGTTTCGCGCCGCGCACCAACCCTCCGTTAACCATGGCTGACAGCAATTCGATTGAAGTGGAAGGCCGCGTGATTGCCGTGCTCCCGGGCACGATGTTCAAGGTGCAACTGGCGAACGAGCACGTGGTGCTCGCGCATATTTCCGGGAAGCTGCGGAAGAATTTCATCAAGATCGCCGCCGGCGACATGGTTAAAATGGAGATGAGCCCTTACGATCTGGAGAAAGCGCGCATTACTTTCCGGATGAAGGAGACGAATTCGAACTACGTCCCGCCGCCGCGCCGCCGCAAATATTGAGCGGTCGCCGCCCATTTGAAAATCGACGCCGCCCGCTCGCGGCGTCTTTTTGTTTGTCGTGAAGCGTTCCGTTCTCAGCCAAGCCCCGGGAGGATTTGCGGACGGGATCGATCAGTTTCTCAACTACATTGAACTGGAGCGTAATTTGTCGGCGAACACCGTCGTGGCCTACCGGCGTGATCTCGACCAGGCTGCGGCGTTTCTGGCCGGACGCGGCGCGACCGACTGGCACGGGCTGACCGCCGCGCAGGCCGGCGAGTGGGTGCACTCGCTCGACGGCGAGCGCTACCGGACCGCCAGCCTGGCGCGCAAGCTTACCGCCCTTCGGATGCTTGCGCGCTTCCTCGTGCGGGAAAAAATTCGGGACGACGATTTCACCGCGTGGCTGTCCGGGCCGAAGATCGTGCGAAAGATTCCGGGTACGTTGTCCACCGACGAGGTCGCGCGGCTACTCGCCGCGCCCACGGGGGGCGACCCTCGGGCCTTGCGCGACCGGTCGCTACTGGAGCTGTTTTATTCGAGCGGACTGCGCGTGTCCGAGCTCGCGGCGCTGATGCTGCAGCAGGTTGACCTGGAAAATGGGTTTATCCGAGTCTTCGGGAAAGGCGCGAAGGAGCGTATCGTGCCGGTCGGCGGAAAAGCGCTCGACGCGCTTGCGACCTATCTCGTCGCCGGCCGGCCGCACCTCGTGAAACCGAAGACGGGCAGCCAGTTTTTTCTCAACAGCCGTGGGACGGCCCTCTCGCGGGTGATGCTGTGGAAGCTGGTGAAGAAACATGCGCTGCGGGCGGGCCTCACCCAGAACGTGAAGCCGCACGGCCTGCGCCATTCGTTCGCGACCCACCTTCTGACGGGTGGAGCCGATCTCCGCGCGATCCAGGAAATGCTCGGCCACGCGAGTATTTCCACGACGCAGATCTACACGGCGGTGGAGCCGCAACGGCTGCTCGATCAGCACGCTAAGTTTCACCCGCGGAACCGCGACCGGTAGTGCGCGCCGCTGTGCCGCGGGGAATTGGCCGGATTGCGCTTAGAGCCGGAACAGCTTTTTGGCGTTGGCGTAGAGCATTTTTCGCTCGGCGGTTTTATCCGGACAGAACTTCCGGACCTGGGCGATTTGGCGGGCGCCGGAGCAGACGGCGAGTTCGCCCGTGGCATCGTTGCAATCGCTGCCGTAGAGGAGCTTATCCTGGTGGCGCGCGAGGAAGGCGCGCGCGTGATCGGGATCGCGTTTGAAGGCACCTTCGCCGGACCCGGCGGAGAGGTCGCCGAACATGTTGGGGTAGTCGCTGAGATAGCGATCGGTGAGGCCGCCGGGCGTGACCTTGGTGGTGGGGTAGAGACGGCGCGGATCGTTGTCGCACTTGGCGTCGATATTGGCCCACCACGTTTGCGCGTGGCCGATGAAATTCACGTTGGGATATTTCTTCAGCATCGTGTGGAAGCGGTCGAAGCCCTGGTTATAGCTGCCGACCTGCCAGTGCATGAGGATCGGGACGCGGTAGGCCTCGGCGAGCTGGTAGAGTTTTTGCATTGCGGCCGAATCGCACTCGACGCCGAATTTTTGTTCACCGATGAGGATCGCGCCGAGCTTGAGGTATTTTTCGATGACGGCGGGCGCGTCGGGGAGGTCGGGTACCTCGTTGGCCCCGAAGGCGAATTCGTGCGGGTAGGCGCGGGCGAGAGCGAGATTGTCCTCGTTGGCGGAGACCGTGCCCTCGAGGCCGTTGGCGCGACCTTTGATCGTGGAAGAGCCGAAGAGCTCGCGGCCGGCGGGGAGGAGGATTGTGGTGGTGACGCCCATGCTGAGCTGGTGGGCGCGGAGCTGGGCGTGGGTGCGCGCGGGGCCGATCTGGCGATAGGCCGCGTCGCGGAGTCCGCCGTAATTGGTGTGCTGGTGAATATCGATGATCGGCTCGGCGACCGCGGCGGGCGCGGCGCGGTCGGTGGCGGCGCCGAGCCGCGCCGTGACAAGTGCGGCGGAAGCGGAAAGGAGGAATTCGCGACGAGACAGCGGGTGGGGTGACGTCATGGCGAGAGTGATGGCACCGCGCCGGCGGTTTGGGAAGCGCAGACCGCGGCTACCTTGCGGGGCAAGCGATGCGATGAAAAACTCCTCGCGCCCCGCGGGTGGGGCGGTGTTTCCTCCGTGAGGTTTCTCCTGCCCGATGCCTCATTTCTCCCCCTTTATGTGGATCGTCATAGTCGCGTGCCTGGCGCTCGGCCGAGCGACCGCGGCGGACGCGCCCGTGCCGGAGTGGAAGGACGCCAGCGGAAAAACGTTTCGGGGTGAACCGGTGGAAGCGCTGGGGCCGCTGGTGCTGTTTCGCACCGGTGGGACGACGAGTAAGTTCATGCCGATGCGGGTACTGCCGCCGGAGGATTGCGTGCGGTTTTTCCAGGCGGTGGAAGGACGGCCGCCGCGGGCCGCGAAATGGAGCGAAGCGCAGGGAAAAGCCTCGAGTGAGTTTGTCGGGCGGCTGATGCGGGTGGAGGGCGGGGCCCTGAAGCCGGTGGACCTCACCCAGCTGCCTGAGCCGGAATTGTTGATCGTGCTTTTTCGGTCGCGGCAAAGCGGAGGTGCGTGGCACCTGTTCGACAATTTGACGCCGTTTCTGAACCGCATCCAACGCGTGTATCCGGGGCGCGTGGCTGCGGTGGTCATGAGCACGTGGGACTCCGGCTTTAAAGTCACGTCGCTGCCGTCGAGCCGGAGCTGGAGTGTGGTCGATCCGAAGAAACAGTCGGAGATGAAGCTGCTGTCGCGCTTCGTGCCCGGCGGCGGGTTTGTGATGATGGTGATGACGCGCGAGGGCGTGCCGCTCTTCGGCGGACCGGCCAACGAAATCGTCGACCTCATGCACTTCGTGGACGGCGTGAGCAACCTGCTGTGGCAGCTCAACCCGGCCAACCCGCGCACGGCGCGCGACCGCGCGCACTATCTCGGCGCGGTGCGGCCGGGGGAGTTTGCGACACGTCGCTCGGAGCCGGTGCTGTTGGCCGACCTGTTTCGCGTGGAGGGTCTGCGGCAAAACGGCATTGCGCGGATCGAGGCGAAGATCGCCGTCGGGTCCGACGGCAAGGTGGCCTCCGTCGAGCTGCTGCCCGGGTCGGAAATGCCCGCAGCCGTGGTCCCCGCGATGAGCGAGGCGATCAAAAAGATGGCGTTGTTCGTGCCGGCCATCGAAAACGGCGCCCCGGTGCCCGGGACCTTTCACTATTCGTTCCAAGTGGGTCCGGCCGACCGGCAGCTCGCGGCCGACGCGGCGTGGATCAACGGCGAGGCGCGGGTCGAACTGCCGTTCAAGAGCTGGCTCGGGTTGAAAGCGATCCGCGTGCCGGAGCAGTCGTTCTCCAAAGTGGCCAGTGTCGGCGTCGACGGCACGCTCATGATGCAGGCGGTGACCGCGGTTTCGGGCAAGACCATCTCCAAGGCCTCGCAGGTGAATTCGTTCAACAGCGACTGGTTTGCCGAGACGGGCGGACCCGGGACGGTGCGGCCGACCGCCGGCGAAAAACTCACGATCGACGGCACCAAACTCGTCTGGAAGAAACTCAACGCCGAGGACGGACTCGTAGATTTCATGGACGGGGCGGGCAACGGCGACCTCGACTACTGTATCGGCTATGCGTGGACCGAGATCGAGGTGGCCAACGATACCGACGCGTGGCTCGGCATCGGCAGCGACGACGGCATGAAGCTTTGGCTCAACGGGGAGATCATCGTGGACCAATGGGTGCAACGCTCGAGCCGGCTGGACGACGAGGTGGTGCCGCTGCGGCTGACGAAGGGGAAGAATCAATTCCTGCTGAAAATCCAAAACATGAAGGGGCAGTGGAGCTTTACGGCCCGGCTGCGGGTGCGGGGAACCTGAGTCGGCTGCGGCGGTTTCAATTCAACGCTATGTCGTCGCTCCATCCGGTCCACGCCGCGCTGTTCCATCGGCTCCATGCCGCGGGTTTGTTGCTCCTGCCGAATGTGAGCGACGCCGGCGGGGCACGGCTGGTCGAGAGCCTCGGCGCGAAGGCCGTGGCCACGACGAGCGCGGGCGTCGCATGGTCGCACGGTTACGCCGACGATGGGCATCTGCCGGTCGACGTCCTGGTGGCGACGGTGACGGAGATCGCCCGCGTGATCCGGGTGCCGCTTTCCGTGGATATGGAGGGCGGCTTCGCGGAGGATAGCGGGGTGGTCGGGGAGAATGTGGCCCGCGTGATCGGCGCCGGCGCGGTGGGTATCAATCTGGAAGACGCGGGCGGAAGTCCGGAGCTCCATTGCCGGAAAATTGAGGAGGCCCGGAGGGTGGGCGAGCGGCTCGGCGTGGACGTGTTTGTGAACGCCCGCACCGACACCTACCTGCGCACCACGTTCGCGCCCGAGGTGCGGGTCGCGGAAACGCTCGCGCGGGCGGAGCGCTACCGCGGGGCGGGTGCAAGCGGGATCTTTGTGCCGGGTTTGGTGGACGCGGCGGAGATCCGCCTGATCGCGGCGGCGGTGACGCTCCCGCTCAACGTGATGGCGCGGGCCGGACTGCCGGCGGCGGCAGAGGTGGCGGCGCTGGGGGCGCGGCGGCTCAGCGCGGGTTCGGGCATTCCGGAAGTGATGTTCGGCCGGACCGCGGCGCTCGTGGCGGAATTTCTACGGAGCGGGACGTCGGAGCCGCTCACCGACGGCGCGATGGCGTATCGCGACCTCAATGCGCTGATGGCGGCGCGGTGAACGTTCGGGTTGCCACGTGGCGAAACGCGGTATTCAACCCTCGGCGTCTTCCCGTTTTCCCCACCCGTCGGATCTACCCACCGCAGATTTCATTTCCCCATGGCGAACATTCAAGGCGCAGGCACGAAACAAAACACCTACGACGCGATCGTGATCGGCTCGGGGATTAGCGGTGGCTGGGCCGCGAAGGAGCTGAGCGAAAAAGGCCTGAAGACCCTCGTGTTGGAACGTGGTCGCGATGTGAAGCACGGCGACTATCCGACGGCGACGACCGAGAGTTGGGAGTTTGCCGGGCGCACCCGGTTGCCGGCGGCGGAACTGGCCAAACAGGAAAAGCAAGCCCGCACGGGCTACACAACGCATCCGGCGTCCGCCCACTGGTTCGTCAACGACCTCGAAAATCCCTACTCGGAGACCCAGCGTTTTGACTGGATGCGCGGTTATCATGTCGGCGGGCGCTCGCTACTGTGGGGGCGCCAGTCCTACCGGTTCAGCGATCTCGATTTCGAGGCGAACGCGAAGGAGGGCGTCGCCGTCGATTGGCCGATCCGCTACGCCGACCTCGCGCCGTGGTATGACTATGCGGAGCGTTTCGCGGGCATCAGCGGCAGCTTGGAAAAATTGCCGCACCTCCCGGACGGTCAGTTTTTGCCGCCGATGGAGATGAACTGTCTGGAGAAAGACGTGAAGCGGCGCATCGCGGAGTCCTTCGGTGGTCGCCCGATGATCATCGGCCGGGTGGCGAATCTCACGCAGGAGCTCAACGGCCGCGCGAGCTGCCAGTATCGCAACCGGTGCATCCGCGGCTGTCCTTACGGGGCGTATTTCAGCAGCAACGCCGCCACGCTGCCGGCCGGATATGCGACGGGAAATCTCACGCTGCGGCCGTTCTCGATCGTCAATCAGATCATCTACGACAAAGACAAGGGTCGCGCGACCGGGGTGCGGATCATCGATGCGGAGACGAACGAGGTGATCGAATTCCACGCGAAGGTGATTTTTTCCTGCGCTTCGGCCGTGGCCTCGACGTTTATTCTGCTGAACTCGAAGTCGGAGCGGTTTCCGAACGGGCTGGGCAACGACAGCGGCGAACTCGGCCACAACCTGATGGACCATCACTTCAAAGTGGGCGCCAGCGGGATTTCCGACGGGTTTGCGGACAAATATTTCCGCGGGCAGCGCGCGAACGGCATCTACATTCCGCGCTTCCGCAATCTGAACAAGGAGACGGCACGGAAAGACTACCTCCGCGGCTTCGGTTACCAGGGCAGCGCGAGCCGGCTCGATTGGGCGAGCAGCATCAAGGAGCTGAGCCATTTCGGGTCGAAGTTTAAGGCGGACCTGATCGCGCCCGGTCCGTGGCGCTTTGGCATCGGTGCGTGGGGCGAGTGCCTGCCCTACCACGCGAACCGGCTCACGCTGAATCCGGCGCTGCGCGACAAATGGGGCCAGCCGACGGTGACCTTTGACTGCGGCTGGAAGGAAAACGAATACGCCATGCGCAAGGATATGAAGGCCTCGGCGGTCGAGATGTTGGAGGCGGCTGGGTTGAAAAACGTCACAGGCTTCGACGACGTGGTCAACAGCGCGCCGGGCAATTGCATCCACGAAATGGGTACAGCCCGCATGGGCCGCGATCCGAAGACCTCGGTCCTGAACCAGTGGAACCAGGTCCATGCGGCGCCCAATGTGTTCGTCACCGACGGCGCGTGCATGACCTCGGCGGCGTGCGTGAACCCGTCGCTGACCTACATGGCGCTCACGGCCCGCGCCTGCGACCAGGCCGTGAACGAGCTGAAGAAGGGCAACCTTTAACCGCCACACCTCCGGACCATGAACTCCTTTTCTCCCCTTTCCACCCAGCCTGAATCCTTGGACGCGCAGTTGATGACGCGTCGCGCGGCGATCGCCCGTGCGGCGATGTTGCTGGGCGTGGCCATTTCACCGTCGTTGCTCACCGGTGTGCTCCAAGCGCAGCCGGCGTCGCCCGCCATCGGGGCGGCCGCGAAGCCGGTCTATCTCACGGCGAAGCAGTTTGAGGCGGTGAGCGCGATCGCCGACCGGATTTTGCCACCCAGTGAAACGCCGGGTGCGCTCGACGTGGGCGTGCCGGCGTTCATCGATCTGATGGTGGGCAAATTTCTCGGTGAGGAGGACCGGACGGTGGTGGTCGCCGGGTTGGCCGGACTCGAGGTGGCGAGCGGGGCGGCGCACGGCCGTGGTTTTGCCCAGCTGACTGCGGTGCAGCAGGACGCGTTACTCGTCGCGACGGCCGAGGCGGCGAAGGGCAAGGTGCGGACGTTTTTTCACCAGATCAAAGAGCTGACGGTGGTCGGCTATTTCACTTCGGAGCGGGTCGGGCGGACGGTGCTGCACTACGACCCGGTGCCCGGTCGTTTCGACGGGTGCATTCCGCTGGCGGAAGTCGGCAACGTCAATTGGACCAAATGAAGACCCTCCATTACCGTCTTGGCCTATCCTTCGCCGGCGCCGCGCTGCTGATCAGTGCGGCTGGTCAGGCGCAACCGGCGGCGACGCCTGCGGCGATGCCGCCGCGGGCCGCCGCGGCGCCGTTCATGGTCCCGGCGAGCGACGACGGCTTGCCGGGCACGGGACCGATCCGGCGTTACGACTGGTTTCAGAAGCTTTGGACCGAGAAACGCAGCGGTTGGGCGAAGCGGGTGAAGCAGGATCAGGACGGACTCGTGTTTCTGGGCGACTCGATCACGCAAGGCTGGGCGGCGAATCTCACGCAGCTTTTTCCGGGCATCAAGACCGTGAACCGCGGCATCAGCGGCGACACGACGCGCGGTGTGCTGCTCCGGCTGGAGGAGGATGTGCTCGCGCTGAAGCCGCGCGGCATCGTGTTGCTCATCGGCACGAACGATCTTGAGGAGGGGGCGGCGCCGGAATCCACGGCGGGCAATCTCAAGCTGATTCTCGCCGCCCTCCGGGCCCACAACCCGGCGATGCCGGTTGTGCTGTGTGCGGTGTTTCCCAGTTCCACGACCAAGAAACGCCCCGCAGACCAGATCAAGAAGATCAACCAGCAGTGTTTTGCGCTGCTCAAGGACGAGCCGCAGGTCACGTGGGTGGACACGTGGACGCTCTTTGCCAACGCCCAGGGTGACGCGAAGGCCGGGGAATTTCCCGACCTGCTCCATCCGAACGCCGAAGGCTATATCAAGCTCGCGGCCGCCCTCCGGCCCGTGCTGGAGACGGTCGGCCTCGCGCCGGCGTGGCCCGACGATTTTGCGCCCGAGCCCGGATTCGAACGTTTGTACAACGGGCGGGATCTCACTGGCTGGGGCTACGCGGACAAGCCCGCGTTCGACGGCCAGACCGTGAGCGACGACGGGCGTTTCGCGGTGCGCAACGGCCGCCTCGTCGTCACCGTGGCCCGCGAGGAGCGGGCGTATCGGAAGCTGATGACGACGCGGAAATTCCCGAGTGACTTCGTGCTGAAGCTGGAGTTTCGCGCGAGCCCGAATGCCGACAGCGGCGTGTTTGTGCGCGAGCCGCAGCTGCAGATGCGCGACTTTCATCTCGCGGGCCCTTGGCTCACCCTGAAGCACTATCGTCCGCTCGAGTGGAACGAAGTCGTCATCACGGTGAAGGGCGGCCTCGCGCATGCGACGTGCAACGGCGAGGTGCTCGTCGACGCGTTTCCGGTGCCGGCGACCGGCCCGATCGGAGTCGAGAGCGACAAGGGGCAGATCGAATACCGGCGCATCCGCGTGCAGGAAACACGTTGAGTTTCCCGCGCCAACGCGTCTGCTGAGCAGCCTTATGGACACACCTGCGAACCACCGCACGATGGCGGAGTATTTTATCAAGGGCATCACGGACGGCTCCGTGACGGCGGCCGAAGTCATTGCCTGGGCCGACGAAGTGGTCGTGGCGGCGGCGAAGACCGAGGACTGGATGATCGAGATTTCGTCGTCGAGCGCCGAGGATCGCATGGGGGTTTTGCACCACCTGCACGCGGTGCACGGGGAGATTCAGCCGGACGTGCTGGCGGCGATGCTAGCGAAGAAAAGCTGAGCCGGGCGGTGTGGGTGGCAAGCCGCGCGAAGCGGGTGGGCCTGATGCCGGGTAGCGGGCCGCGAGTTTGCGGATCGCCGTGAGGTTACGCATCGACGAGGAGGAGAGCTTGAGCGCTTTCCGTTCTCGCGAGCTCCAAATCTTCGACTCGGGGTGGCTTGATGCGACGGCAGAGCCAGTCGTAGTTGCGTCCCACGAAGCGAAATTCGTCCGCGTCGGGGCGGCATGCTTCGAGTCCGCGCTGTTGTTCGGACGTGAGGGCGGCGGCGAGAAAGCTCACGTGAAGGTGGTGGCGGGATCGCGCAGGTCGGCCGGGGCGAACGGAGAGAGTGCGGCGACCGCCGCGACTTCGGCGCGCGTGCGAACGAACGGGTCGACGTCGTCGCCGAGCGGGGTCGCGAGAGGTGGCTCAATTTGCCGGGCGAGTTTCCGGCCGTCGGATGATGGGCTGGAAAAAATTACGTTGCCGCTGGCGATGAAGGTCGCGACGCCGGTGAAGTGCAGTTCCTCGAAGCATCGCGCCCGGCGGTCCAGCTTGACGCGGGGTTTGCCCAGATTGATGCCGGAGAGTAAAGCGATGAAGGGGCTCATGGGACGGCGTCGAGAGCGCGGGGCGGGGTGGGGCGGTCAAAACCGGATTGTGCAGGGCGGCCGAACTCCGCCGTTGCCACCCGGGGAGTTTCGGGGCCCAACAGAAGCAACGTTTCCGCCATGCTGCGTCACAAAATCAATCCCGGGCTCGAACTGCGGCTGTTGCAGCCGGGCGATGCCGCTGCGCTCTTTGCGGTGGTGGAGGCGAACCGGGGGACGCTGCGCGAGTGGCTGCCGTGGGTCGACGCGACCGGGAAAGTGGCGGACTCGGAGAAATTCATCGCGGGCGCGCTGCGGGACCGGGCGGCGACGCGGGCTTATCAGTCGGGGATTTGGTCGATGGGCTCGCTGGTCGGGGTGATCGGGCACAACCGCATCGATCCGGCGGCGCGCATCGCGTTTCCCGGCTGGTGGCTGGTGCCGGCGGCGCAGGGGCAGGGAATTATGGCCCAGTGTTGCTCCGTGGTGTTTGCGCACGCGTTCACGCAGCTCCTCGTCAACCGGATTGTCGTGGGCGTCGCGACGGAGAATGTCCGCGCGCGGGTGTTGGTGAAGCGGCTGGGATTTAAGCAGATCAGCACGCTGAAAAACGCGGAGGTGCTCCACAACCGGACGGTGGATCATTTCATTTATAGTTTGGTACCGAAGCCGCATTAAAGGGCGCGAAAACCCGGACTGGTGTCGGGCGCAGTTTCTGGTAGCGAAGGGGTCGTTCAGCCATGGTGGAAAACTCCAAGCTTACGTTGAAGAAGAAGCCTACGCAGCCGGCGCGTGCGGCCGATTCCGACCGTTTTCCGACGAACGAGGAGTTGCTGCACGAATTGCGGCGACACGGAGCGAAGCCGCTGCCGCCGCGCGAAATTCCGACGTTCAGCCGGCGCTCGCGGGACTACCTTTTGCTCGCCGGCAGCGGAAGCGCGGTGATTTTGGGTTTGGCTTTCCGGGTGTTGGGCACCGCCGACGTCGCGGTGACGCTGAAGCTCGCGTTGACCGGGGTCGCGCTCTGGAGCGGGTTGGCGTGGTTTATTTTTTACGGCGTGATGAGCCGGTATTGAAGCGGGGTGGCCGGCGCAAAAACGTCCGCCGTCGCCCGGCCCGTGGCCGGCCGAGCGTCGGTCAGGACGGCAGAGAGGAGGCGGGCGCACCATCGGTCTTGGCCGAGGCGCGCTTCACGTGCGACCAGCGCCAGGTGTCGATTTCGGACCAGCGGCCGACGGTGAGACGGACCTCGATGGTGTCGCCGACGAGAAAATCGTCGCGGTCGGTGCGGAGAATGCGAAAGCCCCAGTGGGGGGCGCGGCCCGGGTCGAGCGGGCCCGAGCCCAGGCTCAGGTCGTGGTCGACGAGTGCGCGGAAGTAGACGGCGTAGCCGTCGAGGCGGCCGGCGTGCACGACGGTCCGAGCGAAGGTGAGGACGTGCGGCAGGGCCGCTTCGTTGACGGTGTGCAGGTCGAGCGTGAGCAGGGGGGCGGGTTCGCCGAGGCAGTGGTCGACGAGGGCGAGATCGCTGCTGCGGACCTGATAGTAGTCGGGGTCCTGCGGGCGCTGGCGCTCGAGCACGGAGTAGTCGTAACCGTGCACCGCCAGTTCCCAGATGAACGGGACGTGCCGCTCGTCGCGGATTTTGATCGGTTCGCAGAAAAATTCGAAGCGGCTCGGCAAGATCAGGCCGCCGGGTTTCAAGAGGCGGTCGCGGAGATCGCTGACATTGGCGACCATCGCTTCGTCGAAAAGGCAGTCGCCCATTTGTTCGTGGAGGATGACGTCGACGCGTTCGGGGAGGGAAAAATCCGTACTGTGGGTGGAAATGAATTCGACGCGTTCGAGGTGGTTGGCGGCGGCGAGTGTGCGGGCGGTCGTCAAGATCGAGGAGTGGTCGATGGCGTAGACTTGGGCGGCGCCGCGGCGGGCGGCGAGGGCGGCGAGGATGCCGGTGCCGGTGCCGAGATCGATGACGCGGTCGCCGGGCTGGATGTGGCGTTGGATCGCGGCGTGATAGAATTTCATGCGCGGTTGGTCGGCGAGCATGCGCTCCTGTTCGTAGAAACCGGAGAAGTAGCGGCCGTTGAAGTCGCGATAGCGCTCCTCTGGCGACTCGGCGCGGGCGAAGAGGCAGCGGATGGCGGAAGAGATGCGGGCACCGAGGCGCCGCAGAGTGTGGAAAGGCATGAAATCCCGGGGCGGATCAGCCCCGGGTCGGGAACCCTGCGGCCGGCCGGGGTTGAGTGCAACTGGAAGGTTGGGGGCGAGCGAGGTTCGGGCAGGGATGGGACTGCGATGGGAGGGGCGCTTTCCCAAGCGCCTAGGGCTGCGGGGCTGACGGCGGTTGGAAACCGCCGCTCCGTCGGGCGTGTCCTGGCGGGTTTAGGCTGGCTGGGCGGTCGCGGAGGGCGGGGCCGGCGGCAGCGGGATGACGGCGCGGATTTTCTCGACCAGGGCGGCCGGGGTGAAGGGCTTCTGGACGAGGCCGCTGATGCCGAGGGCGGAGAGTTGGTCGAGCACGCCGTGGTCGGCCGGTGACGTGAGCATGATGACGGGGATCGCGCGGAGGGTGGGGTTGGAGCGCATCATCGTGAGCATTTCGAGGCCGCCCATGGTGGGCATGTTGACGTCGAGCAGAATGAGGTCGGGGAGATCGCGCTCCATGGCGAAGAGGGCGTTGTAGCCGTTGGGGGCTTCGCTCACCGCGCAATCGAAGGCGGCGAGGGCGCGCTGGGTGAGGAGGCGCACGGCCTTGGCGTCGTCGACCGTGAGGATCTTGGGGCGCGACGGAGTGGAACGGGAAGGAGGCGGCTTCGTTTTCAGAAGCGCATCGATGACGCCCACGGGTGGTGAACGCAATCGCGCCGCTCAGCGCAATTCGCCGAGGGTGACCGGCGCGTTGAGCCGAAAGGTTTTTTTTCCGTAGTTCGACACGATGGGGGCGATGGATGTCGAGGCGTGGCGCCAGTCGGCGGTGAGGTACCGGACCTCGTAGGCGGAGACGGCTTTTTCGTAGTCGGCGAGGAGGCGCGTTTTCGTGGGTGCGTCGAGGAACGCGTGGACGAGGCTGGTGCGGGCGAGGGAAACGACTTCGGCCCAGCTCAAGTTATAGTGGGAGACGGCGGTGACGTATTCGTCGGTGAAGTTCGAGTCCCACATGCCGCGATCGTCGGTGTTGAGGCAAACGGGGACGCCGGTGCGCAGGAGTACGGGGAAGGGGTGTTGCAACGGATCGGAGACGTATTCGAGGACGCGGTTGCTCACCAAGTTGATTTCGACGAGGTAGCGGTTGTTCCGGAGCAGGAGGTAGGTCGCGGGGTCTTTGAGGATATTGACGCCGTGGCCGATGCGGTCGGCGCCGAGGAGCAGGGTGTCGCGGATGTTGGTGTTGGCCTCGTCGGACTCGCCGGCGTGGATGGCGAGCGGGATGCGGGGGAATTTGCGCTGCATTTCGCGGAAGACCTCGGTGAAGCGGGCGGCCTGGCCTTTGCCGTTGTCCTCGCGGCCGGCGAGGTTGAGGCCGACGAAGAGATCGCGGTGGGCGTCGATGAAGGCGAAGGCATCGCGGATCTTGGCCTCGGCGCCGGGGAGGAAACGGAGAACGATGATTTGGAGCCGCACGGTGACGCCGGTGGCGAGCGCGTCGGGTTGGGCGAGGCGGGTTTGGTAGGCCTGGTAATAGGCCTCGGGCGAGACCGGCTGGCCATCGGCGTCGGTGCCGCCCCAAGGGCTGACTTGCATTTCGAGGTAGCGGACGCTTTCGCGGCCGAAGGCCTTCATATTTTCGACGAGGAGGTCGGGGCCGAGGGTGATATCGCTGAAGATGGGGCCGAGGCGGAACCAGGTTTTCTCGAAAAACTCGTCGCGCCCCTCGCCGGGCAGGTCGAGTTTGAGGCCGGAGAGCCACGCGGATTTTTCCTCGGCGGTGAGGTCCGTGACGAGTTTCCACTGGGCGCGGAGGGCGGGCAGAAAGGTTTTCCAGGTGGACTCGCGGACGACGTGGAAGAGGACCTCGGGCAGGGCAGGGGTGGGGGCGCCGGGCACGTGAGTGATGGTCGTGCGGAGGTAGAATTTCTGACCGCGATTGCGGGCGGGGTTGGTGTAATACTCGACGACGTAGTCCATCGGGACGCCGCCGCCGCTGTGGTGGTGGAGGTCGCCGCCCTTGGGGAGGGCGAAGAGGAGGCGGTAGAGTTCGTCGGGCGTCGCGTGGGCCTTGAGGTCGTCGAAGACGGCGGTGGGGGATGGCGCGGGTGTGGCCGCGTGGGCGCGAGGTGGAGTGACCGCGAAAAAGGCGAGCGAGACGAGGGCGAGGAGAGCGGAGGCGGAGCGAAGGGTGGAGGACATTCCGAGATGAGGTGAGGGCGCGAGGAAAGGCATTCCGTGGGCGGATGCAACCGGCATGCCAGCGTGGGGAACGCGGGGCTTCGCCCGCGTTGGGAGGTGCAGGCGGATCGGCGCAAAAGCACGGGCTGAAGCTCCGTGCGACCCAGGCAGCGGCGGGGACCCTACGGCGCGAGTGCGGGAACGGGCTGAGCGGAGCGGGTGCCCGGGCCGAGCGAGAGATTGTTCGTCGTGACGTAGATGACCATCGCGACTTTGGAGATCACAAATCGGCGCGAGGCCAAGCCTCGGGGCGTGACCGTTCCGAGTGAAAAAAGAAATGAAGGACGCGCCGGTGTTTTGGCGTGATGGCCGGCGACAACGCGGAGATGAGAAGCGAATTCATCAACACGCCTTCGCCCATTTTTGCCGGGCACGGAGCCTCCCCCTCGCCCTTTAGCGCGTCCGATAAACCGATGCTTCGTCACGGCGCGAAACGGCCCTGTGCCCACGACGGCGTGGTCAAGCAAGCTGCGCTGCCCCGGCCCTTGCCGTGGGCAGACCGCCTCGCGCAGCGCAGCGAGAACGACGAGGGGGTGCGGACAGTCGCCCCACCCTCTTGCTCGAACTTGCGCGTCGTGGACCTAGTGAGCTGCTCACCCCACCCACTCGCGCGCGTTGCGGAAGAGTTTCATCCAGGGGGAGTCCTCGGGCCAGTCGGCCGGCGCCCAGCTCATGCACGCGCTGCGGAAGACGCGTTCGGGATGGGGCATCATGATCGTCACACGGCCGTTCGTCGTCGTGAGGGCGGTCATGCCCTGGGGCGAGCCGTTCGGGTTGAGCGGATACTGTTCGGTGACGTGGTGGTGGTTGTCGACGAAGCGGGCGGCGACGAGGCCAGAGGTGTTACAACGCTGCATCGCGGCGGAGTTGGCAAATTCGGCGTAGCCTTCGCCGTGGGCGACGGCGATCGGAATCACGCTGCCCGCCATGCCGGCGAAGAGGATGCTGGGCGAGGGGTCGATGCGGACGGAGACGTAGCGGCCTTCGTAGCGCTCGCTCTGGTTTTGCACGAAGCGCGGCCAGTGGTCGGAGCCGGGGATGATGCTGTGGAGGTTGCTCATCATCTGGCAGCCGTTGCAGACGCCGAGCGCGAAGGTGTCCGCGCGGGCGAAGAAGGCGGCGAACTCGGCGCGGGCGCGCTCGTTGAAGAGAATGCTCTTGGCCCAGCCTTCGCCGGCGCCGAGGACGTCGCCGTAGCTGAAACCGCCGCAGGCAGCGAGGCCGCGGAAATCCTGAAGCGAGACGCGACCGCTGAGGATGTCGGTCATGTGGACGTCGATGGCGGTGAAGCCGGCGCGGGTGAAGGCGGCGGCCATTTCGACTTCGCCGTTGACGCCCTGTTCGCGGAGAATCGCGATGCGCGGGCGGGTAGATCGATCCCGGAGTTCGATCTTCGTCACGGAGGGAGTCACAGAAGTCACGGAGGAAAGCCGGGCTGAGGGAAAGGACTCGGTGGGCTCTGTGCTCACCTCTGTGCTCTCTGTGTCCAATGGTTTGGGGAAATCGAAGGTGAGCTTCGGCGTGATGCCGGGGTTCTTGGGGTCGAGGCGGAGGCGGTGTTCGGCTTCGGCGGAGGCGGGGTGGTCGCGGAGCTGCGCGATGCGGCGCGTGACGTCGGACCAGATGGCGCGCAGGTTGAAGAGGTTTTCTTCGAAGAGCGTCCTGCCGCCGCGCGTGATGCGGAGCGTGTGCGTGCGGTTGAGCGTGCCGACGCGCGTCGTGCAGGCTTTGAAGCCGTGTTCGCGGAGGGTGAGGGAAACGTCGTCGAGGTCGTCGGCGCGGATCTGGATGACGGCGCCGAGTTCCTCGGCGAAGAGCGACGAGAAGACTTCGTGGCCCGGCGGAATTTCGAGGTCGACGCCGGTGTGGCCCGCGAAGGCCATTTCTGCGACGGTGGCGAGGAGGCCGCCGTCGGAGCGGTCGTGGTAGGCGAGGAGTTTTTTCTGACGGCCGAGGAGCTGGATCGCGTTCCAGAAATTTTTCAGGTCCCTGGGTTGGTCGACGTCCGGGGTGGCTTCGCCCATCTGCGAAACGGTCTGCGCGAGGATGGAACCGCCGAGGCGGTTTTGGCCGCGGCCCAGATCGATCAGCAGCAGGACGGTGTCCGGCTGCGGATCGATGTTTAAGTGGGGAGTTGAAGCGTTGGCCGCGTGACTGGCATTTAAACTTCCGACTTCACCTGGCGCGAGCGCGGGGCGCTGAAGTTGCGGCGTGAGCGAGAGGCGGATGTCGGCGACGGGGGCGAAGGCGGAGACGATGAGCGAGACGGGGGCGGTGATGCGTTTTTTCTCTCCAGTGGCCGCGTCGTTCCACCCGGTGCTCATGCTCATCGAGTCCTTGCCGACCGGGATCGTGATGCCGAGGGCGGGGCAGAGTTCCAGACCGACGGCCTGGACGGCGGCGTAGAGATCGGCGCCGTCGCCGGGGATGGCGGGGGCGGCCATCCAATTGGCGGAGAGGTTCACTTTACCGAGGTCGCCGATTTGGGCGGCGGCGAGGTTGGTGAGGGCTTCGCCGACCGCGAGGCGGGCGGACGCGGCGGCATTGTTGACCGCCACCGGGGTGCGCTCGCCCATAGCCATGGCTTCGCCGGTGGTGACGTCGAAGGTGGCGGCGGTGACGGCGCAGTCGGCGACGGGGACTTGCCAGGGGCCGACCATTTGGTCGCGGGCGATGAGGCCGCCGAGGGTGCGGTCGCCGATGGAAATGAGAAAGGTTTTGTCGGCGACGGTGGGATGGGAGAGGACGCGGCGGATGGCCTCGGCGAGGGCGGCGCGTTCGGTGGCGACGGCGGTCGCGGCGGAATAGGGTTTCTTCGGGCCGGTCGGCGCGGGGGTGAGCGTGGTGAGATCGAGTGGGTGCTGCGGGCGTTTTTGGGTGGTGTCGGTGCGGTGCATGCGCGGCGGTTTGCCGAGGAGCACGTCGAGCGGGAGGTCGATAGGGCAGTTCTGGAAATGCGGGTCTTCGAGGACGAGTTGTTTTTCCGCGGTGGCCTCGCCAACGACGGCGAAGGGGCAGCGCTCGCGGGCGCAGAGGCGGGCGAACAGGTCGAGGTGGGCGGCGGGGACGGCGAGGACGTAGCGTTCCTGCGCCTCGTTGCACCAGATCTCGAGTGGGGACAGGCCGGGTTCGGCGTTGGGGAGGGCGCGGAGGTTGAACTTGCCGCCGCGGCCGCCGTCGTTGACGAGTTCGGGCAGGGCGTTGGAGACGCCGCCGGCGCCGACATCGTGGATGAACGAGATGGGGTTGTCGTCGCCGAGGGCCCAGCAGCGGTCGATCACTTCCTGGCAGCGGCGCTCCATTTCGGGGTTGTCGCGTTGGACGCTGGCGAAATCGAGGTCTTCGTTGCCGTGGCCGCTGGCCATCGAGGAGGCGGCGCCGCCGCCGAGGCCGATGAGCATGGCGGGGCCGCCGAGGACGATGAGTTGGTCGCCGGGGTGAATGGCGCCTTTTTTGACGTGCTCGGCTTTGATGTTGCCGAGGCCGCCGGCGAGCATGATGGGCTTGTGGTAGCCGCGGATTTCTTTTGCCGGGGAGGCTGATGCAGCGCGAGCGAGCTCGCTGCCTCCGGCGGAAGACACGGCTTGTTCGAAGGTGCGGAAGTAGCCGTTGATGGCGGGGCGGCCGAATTCGTTGTTGAAGGCGGCGGCGCCGAGCGGGCCTTCGATCATGATGTCGAGGGCGGAGACGATGCGGTCGGGTTTGCCGTTGTCCTTTTCCCACGGCTGAATCGCGCCGGGTAAGCGGAGATTGGAGACGGTGAAGCCGACGAGGCCGGCTTTCGGTTTCGAGCCGCGGCCGGTGGCGCCCTCGTCGCGGATTTCGCCGCCGGAGCCGGTGGCGGCTCCGGGGAACGGGGAGATGGCGGTGGGGTGGTTGTGCGTCTCGACCTTGCAGAGGAGGTGGATGTCCTCGTCATGCGCGGCGTACTCGTGGGTGCGCGGGTCGGTGTAGAAGCGGCCGCCGCGGGTGCCGGTGAGGACGGCGGCGTTGTCCTTGTAGGCGGAGAGGATGCCTGCGCTGTGGAGCGTGTAGGTGTGCTTGATCATCTGGAACAGCGAGTGGTCGCGCGCGGCGCCGTCGATGTCCCAAGTGGCGTTGAAGATTTTATGGCGGCAGTGCTCGGAGTTGGCCTGGGCGAACATCATCAGCTCGATGTCGTGGGGGTCGCGGCCGAGGGTGGTGAAGGCCTGGACGAGGTAGTCGATTTCGTCGTCGGCGAGGGCGAGGCCGAGATCGGCGTTGGCGGCGACGAGGGCAGCGCGGCCGGCGGCGAGGACGGGTACGCTGGTCATCGGGCGGGGTGCCTCGTGGCGGAAGAGGGCGGCGCAGGCGGCGAGGTCCCCGAAGACGACCTGCGTCATGCGGTCACTCAGCTTCGCTGCGAGTTGAAGGCTAAAAGTTGAAAGTTGAAGATCGGAAACGGGGCCAAGGTCGACGGTGAAGGCGACGACGCGCTCGAGGCGTTGGACGGCGGTGAGGCCGCAGAGGTGGGCGATGTCGGTCGCTTTGGAGGACCACGGGGAGAGGGTGCCGGGCCGGGGGGCGACGATTTGGACGAGGCCGGTGACGGGGGCGGCGGCGCGCCGGGGGCCGTAGGTGAGGAGTTGTACGAGGACGGAGTGCTCGGCGGCGGTGAGGTCGCGTGCGGGGAGGCCGGGGCCGACGGCGGCGAGTGCGGCGACGTGCACGAATTCGGCGGCCACGGCGCGGACCGGGAGGCCGGCGGCGACGAGGTCGTCGAGGAGTTTTTGCAGGCGGAAGGGCGAGAGGGCAGGCGAGCCGCGGAGGATCAGCATAGTCAGGAAAGGGTGATGCTCCCGAACTCGGCCGGGGCGTCAAGGAGGGGGAAAGTCATGAGCAGACGGCATAAGACGCGGGCGGCGGAGAAAGCCGTTGACCATTGCCGGGGCCTCTTCGAGATGGGCAGTTCTCCTGCCGAATGCCGATTGAATCCCACCAGCGAACTTCGACGATGCCGGCCTGCCAAACAGGGGGGCGGTTATGAGCGAACCCATCGGTCACGAGTGTGGCATTGCGCTGGTGCGGCTGCTGAAGCCGCTCGCCTATTACGCGGAGAAATACAAGTCGCCGCTGTGGGGCTTTGAGAAGCTTTTTCTGCTGATGGAGAAGCAGCACAACCGCGGCCAGGACGGGGCGGGGGTGGCGTGCGTGAAGCTCGATATGCCGGCGGGTGAGCCCTACATGTTTCGGGAGCGGAACACGACGCCGAACCCGCTCGACAAGGTGTTTGGGGCCTTGCTCGAGCAATACCGCGAACTCACCGCCAAGGGTCAGGTTCATCCCGAGTTTCCGGACACGGTGAAGCGGCACTTCGACTTTGGGGGGGAGCTGCTGCTCGGCCATCTGCGCTACGGCACGAGTGGCGGGTATGGGGTGAGCGCGTGCCATCCGTATTTCCGGCGGAGTTCGTGGCCGACGCGCAATCTGGCGTTGTGCGGCAACTTCAACATGACGAACACGCGGGAGTTGAATGACAGCCTTATCGCGATCGGTCAGCACCCGATTTTCGCCTCGGACACGCAGGCGGTGCTGGAGAAAATCGGGTTCTTCCTGGATGAGGAACACGAGGACATTTACCGGTACCTGCGCACGCGCGAGATGGACGGCGCGGAGCTCTCCCGCCGGATCAGTGAGGATCTCGATGTTGCGCGCGTGTTGACGCGCGCCTCGCAGAAGTGGGACGGTGGCTACGCGATCGCGGGGCTGATCGGCAACGGGGATGCGTTTGTCGCGCGCGATCCCTCGGGGATCCGGCCGGCGTTTTATTTCAAGAACGACGAGGTCGTGGCCTTCGCGTCGGAACGCGCGCCGTTGATGACGGTGTTCGACGTGGCGGTGGAGGATGTGCGGGAAGTCGAGCCGGGCCATGTCGTGGTGATGAAGAAGCGCGGCACGGTGCAGTCGGTGGCGTTTACGGCGCCGCTGCCGCGGACGTCGTGTTCGTTTGAGCGGATCTATTTTTCGCGGGGCAACGATCTCGACATTTACCGCGAGCGCCAGGCGCTGGGCGGCGGGCTTGCAGACCAGGTGATCAAGTCGATCGGCCACGACTGGGCGAACACGGTGTTCAGTTTTATCCCGAACACGGCCGAGGTGGCGTATTACGGTCTGATGTCGACGTTGCGGGCCCGGCGGCGCGACGAGGTGAAGGCGGCGATTTTGCAGGCGGCGGCGGCGGGCGAGCTCACGGAGGCGGTGCTCGACGACCTGATTTTGCGGAACTGGCCGCGCGGGGAGAAAGTGGTGAGCAAGGACATCAAGCTCCGGACGTTCATCGGGCAGGAGAGCCTGCGCAACCAGCTTGCGAGCCATGTCTACGACATCACTTACGGTTCGGTGAAGCCAGGGGACAATCTGGTGTGTGTGGACGACTCGATCGTGCGCGGGACGACGCTGCGGAAATCGATCTTGCGGATTCTCGCGCGGCTGCAGCCGAAGAAGATCATCATCGTCTCGACGGCGCCGCAGATTCGGTATCCGGACTGTTATGGCATCGACATGTCGGAGCTGGGAAAATTCATCGCGTTCGAAGCGGCGATCGAATTGCTGCGGGAGCGCGGGCAGTTGGGGCTGCTGGAGGATGTATACAAGGCGTGTTACGACGAAGTCGCGCGCGGTGGTCCGGTGAACCACGTGCGCCGGATCTACGAGCCGTTCACGCCGGAGGAGATTTCCGCCAAGATCGTTGAGCGCGTGCGGCCGAAAGGCATCGAGTGGAAAGGCGAGATTGAGATCATCTTTCAGACGATCGAGCATCTGCACGAGGCCGTGCCGCACCATACGGGCGACTGGTATTTCACGGGAAAATATCCGACGCCCGGCGGCTACCGCGTGGTGAACCAGGCGTTTTTGAACTATCACGAAAGGGCTGAGGGGCGCGCCTACTGAGGCCGGGGGGCCATGGCGCACGCACCACACGCTGAGCGTTGTCGCGGATCCACGTGATTCGGAAGGCGAAGGTCGTGCCCGATGCGGATCTGGCGGGGCTGGATGGAGTGGCGATGAAACGGCTGAATGAGGCGGTGAAACGGAATGCCTCGCGGTTTCCCGCAGACTTTCGGTTTCGGCTGACCAAGGAAGAGGAGGAGAACGTGAGATCGCAAACGACGATATCGAGAGGGACTCACGGCGGACTTCGGCAACCACCTTGGGTCTTCACCGAACACGGCGCGCTGCGGGCGGCCCCCGTTCGGCGGAGTGAGAGGGCGGCCGAGTGAGTCTCTACCTCGTGCGGGCGTTTGTGCAGATGCGCGAGGCGTTGCTCGCGAATGCGACGATGCTCCAACGGCTCGCGGAGATCGCCGGGCGCCTCTGCGAGCATGACTCGGTGCTGCGTGAGGTGGTTGAACGCCTCCCGCCGTTGCTCGACGCTCCGGCGGTCGACGACGCAAAGAAGCCGAAGATCGGCTTCCATCGGGGCCACCGTTAGTCTTCCCTCTTTCTCCCATGTCGCTCAGCTACGAATCATCCGGTGTGCGTTACGATCAGCTCGATGCGTTTAAGCGCGCGTGCCAGAAGGCCGCGCGCACGACGGCGGGCGTGTTGGCCGACCACGGTTACGCCGAGCCGGCGACGACGCGCGGGGAGAGCGCCTACCTCATTGAGGCGACGGACCATTTTCTCGCGCACGTTGAGGAAGGCCTCGGCACGAAGAACCTGGTGGCGGACGCCGTCTATGCGGCGACGGGGAAGTGTTTTTATCGGGAGATCTCCATCGATACGGTGGCGACGATGGTCAACGATCTGGTGACCTGTGGGGCGTTGCCGATTTCGGTCGCGATGCACGCGGCGGTGGGCGACTCCGGGTGGTTTGCGGATGAGACGCGCACGAATGCGCTGGTGGCGGGTTTTGCTGAAGGCTGTCGCGCGGCCGGGGCGGTGTGGGGCGGGGGCGAGACGCCGACGTTGGGCGGGATTGTTGAGCCGGAGGCCATCGTGCTGGCGGGTTCGGCGATCGGGAAAATTTTCCCGAAGAGCCGGCGCATCACGGGCGACGTGCGGGACGGCGACCAGATTATTTTCCTCGCGAGTTCGGGCGTGCAGACGAACGGACTTTCGCTGTGCCGCAAGATTGCGGCGCAGCTGCCGCTGGGTTACCAGACGCCGATCGGACACGGAGATGTGCGCACCTACGGCGAGGCCTTGCTCGCGCCCTCGGTAATCTACGTGGCGTTTGTGCGGGAGTGCCAGCGGCGGGGACTGAAGCTGAACTATGTCGCGCATGTGACCGGTCATGGCTGGCGCAAGCTGATGCGGCTCGACGAGCCGTTTGTCTACGAGATCACAGAGCCGCGGCCGGCCCCGGCGTTGTTTCAATTTTTGCAGGAAGCCGGGCCGATCGAGGAGCGGGAAATGTATGCGACGTTCAACCAGGGCGTCGGCTTCGCGGCTTACGTTGCACCGGAGCAGGTGGAGGCCGTCCTCGCGGCGGCGCAGGCGACCGGCTACGATGGCTGGGTCGCGGGCCGGGTGAGGAAAGAAGGCGCGCGCAAGGCGGTGGTGGTGCCGTCGCTCGGCATTACGTTTGAGGGTGACACGCTGCAGGTGCGGTGAGCGCCGGCGGTGGCACGCGCGGGAGCCCGATGATCACGGCGAGCGAACGATCCTCGGGTGGCCGGAGGGGCGGCGGGTGGGCGGATTACGCGGAGGCGTGCAGCTGGCTTGCCGTGGTGGTTGGGTTGCTTGGGTTGGGTTGGAGCGTGCTGTGCACGGTGCCGGGGGTGCCGTGGAATGCGGCGCGGCTGGCGCCGTCGTTTGCCCTAGCGCGCGGACTGCCGATTTACGCGTTGCGGGAGTCGGGGGCGCATCTCGGCTGGTTTTACGGACCGGTGTTTCCGTTGTGGTATCTGCCGTTCGCTGGGCTGGAGAATCCGACCGTGGCCTTCATGCTCGCGGCGGGATGGAATATCGTGACGGTGTTGGTGCCGGTGTTTCTGGTGGTGCGGGCGGCGTTGGGCGGGCGCGCGGGTGCGGCGGCGCGGGCGACCGTGGTAGGGGTGGTGCTGATGCTCGCAAATCCGGTCACGCAGAGCTCGTTTTATATGCTGCATGTCGACGCGGTATGCGTGGCCGGGGTGTTGGCGGCGTGCGTGGCGCTGCATGCGGGCGCGGTGCGCGGCTGGCGGCCCGGGCTGCCGCTGGGGGCGTTGGCCGTGGCGTGGGCGGTTGGGACGAAGCAACTCGCCGTGATGGTCGTGCCCGCGACGCTTGTGTGGCTGTGGCGGGAGGGCCATGGCCGGTTGCTGCGGGCCTGGGTGGGCTGGCTCGTTGCCTGCGGCGGCGGGCTCGCCGGGATTTTCCTCCTGAGTTTTGGGGCAGAGGAGTTGTTGTTCAACGCGTGGTTTGTGCTGGCGCGCACCCCTTGGCAGGGTGGCGGGGCGCTGCTGGCGAAATCCGGCTGGGATCTGGTGCAAACGGCGTGGGTCTGGTGGGTGGCGGGCGGGATCGGCTGGCTGGTGTGGCGGCCGGTCTGGCGCGGGCCGCTGGCGCCGGAGGCCGGGGCGATGGTGCGTCTGCTCGGCTGGGCGGCGCTCTGGCAAGCCCCGTTTGGTCTGGTGGCCTCGTTGAAAGCGGGCGGCGGGATCAACTCCGTGCACGCCCTGTTTTATGCGCTCGTGGCCGGGTTGATTTTCGTGGGGGCTGCGCTGGTGCAGGCGGACGCGACGCGCGCGGACTCGCGGCGCCTACGGCCGGCGGTGGTGCTCGGTGCGGCGCTGCTCGCCGGTCTCGCCGTGGACTACCGGATGGCCTTCATGCGCGAGGCGGTGTGGACGCCCTATCGCGGGCTGGAAAACCTGCTGGCGCGGGCCCGAGCGAGTCCGGGAGCGCTCTATCTGCCGTGGAATCCGCTCATCACGATCCTATCGGACCGGAAGATTTATCCGTTTGACGATGCGTTGCTGAGCCTGTGGCGGGCGAAGCTGGAGCCGCCGCGCGAGGCGATCCGCGCCGCGATTCCGGCGGGGGCGGTTATTTTCTACCAGGAACCCAGCCAGAGCCATTTTGCCCTGAATTATTTCGGTCCCGAGGCGCGCGCAGCGGCGGAGCCGAAGCGTGAACCGTGAAGCGGGTGGGCGGTCGGGTTGGGCCGGTTACGCGCCGGGCGGCGGGCTCCCATGCCCGGCGTCGGGCGCGGTGAACCACCGGGCCAGCAGCAGGACGGCGGCGATGCCGGCGTAGCCGATCGCATAGCCGGCGGCGGGAAAGAGCGACTCACCGGGTCGGCCCGTGCCGGTCAGGGAGTCGAGGAGCGGGAGGGCGGTGACGGTATCGCTCGAGGTGAAGCGCCAGGCGTGTAGGAGCCCGAGCAGACTGAGGGCGGCGGCGGCGAGCGCCCAGCCGGCGGCGGCGAGCAGGCGGCGTTCGATGATCAGCACCGTGACCGTGGCGAGCACGAGGGCGCAGTAGAACGCGCCCTGCTCCAAGGCGAATCCGCCGTCGATGAAGGTACCCGAGGCGTGGAACGCCGCGAGGAGCTTGGGCGAAAATTCGATTCCGCCGGGCGTGCCGGAACCGGCGATCCGCAGGGCGTTTTTCGTGAAAAACATGGCCCACGCGATGAGGACCGGGGCGGTGCCGAGCACGACGGCCGGCCAGTGGCGCTGCGGGGTGACTTCGAAGGCCTGCACGCAAATGATGAGGCCGATCCAGATAATGATCGCGAGTCCGGCGTCGGCGGGGACGGCCCAGGCGACAAACGCCATCGAACCGGTGAGGCAGAGCGCGGTGATGAAAACGCCGTTGAGGGTGGAGTAGCCGGCGCGGGCGCCCATGCGTTTCCACGCCGGATGGCCGATGTAGATGGAGGTGGGAAACGGCGAGCCGAAGCAGGCGGCGGCGAAGGTGCCGAGACCGTTGGCCATGAGGGAGGATTTCGTGTCGAAGGAATCGCCCGCGGCGGCGGCGGACTCGATGCATTGGAGCGACGCGAGCAGGTTGAGCAGGCCCATCGGAATGATGACCGAGAGGTAGGGCAGGACGTGGCCGCCGCTCATCGCCTGCCAGAGCGCGCCGAAGACGGGGAGCGGCGGGTGCCAGGCAAATGTCCCCGCCGGCGGCAGCGTGCCCTGCGGGGCGAGGCCCGTCAGCCACGCGAGGGCGGTGCCGACGGTGAGCACGACGAGCGCGGCGGGAATGCCGAGTTTCGGTTTCACGCGGCCGAAATAGAAGAGGAGGACGAGGCCGAGGGTGACGAGGCCGACGATGGGGTGGGCGAAGGTGTTGAGGAGAAAATTGAGGGTGAGGAACGCCATGCCGGCGCCGGACAGCGCGGCGAGGAGGGCGGCGCGCGGGGTCATGCGGCGGATGCGTTCACTGATGAAGGCGCCGAAAAATTCGATGCAACCCGAGCCGATGCAGGCGATGAGACCGGCCTGCCAGGCGACCTCGTCGGGATTCGGCGCGCCCTGGGCAATCGCGATCTGCTTCGCGGGCAGCATCACGAGAAAGACGTAGGCGATGAACGCCGGCGTGTTCAGGCCGAAGGGCAGCGCGCAGACGTCGGTGCGGTTTTCTTTTTTCGCGAGGCGGTGCGCCTGCCAGGCGTAGAAAAGATTGCCGACGAGATACGAGACGGCGATGCCGGGGAGAATCCGGCCGTAGACGAGCTCCGGCGGCATCCCGATCACGTTGAGGCAAAGTGCGGGGACCAGGAGGAGTTGGACGATGTTGTCGAGGGCGATGGCGCAGAAGCCGTCGGCGTCGCCGCGGGTGAAGAGCTTCATTTTTTCGGGGGGCGGGTCGACCGGGCGGGACGGCGCGCGAGTTCGCGGACGAGGGAGACGGTGAACAACGCGGCCTGGCGCGAGGCGAAGGGCGACAGGGTGCGGTAGTCGTTATCGGGGGAGTTTTGCGTGCGGTTGCTGCCGCTGCGGATGCAGAGAAACGGGACGCGGAGGTAATGACAGACCTCGGCGACGGAGCCGCTTTCCATTTCCATGAGGTTGGGGCGCAGTTGGCGGACGATGTCGGCGATGCGTTCGTCGGTGATGCCGAACTGGTCGCCCGACGTGATGCGGCCGAGGCGCACGAGCGGGACGTAGGGCGGCGAGTGGTGGGGGAGGTCGGCGGTTTCGGGGACGTGCGTGCGGAGGGCGCGCCGGGCGGCGGCGAGCAGGCGGCGGTCGCCGGGGTAGATGATCGGCGAGTGGTCGCCGAGCGGGCCTGCGGAACCGAAATACTCCATGACGGAGCCGGCGCCGAGCGAGCCCATGTCATGGTTGCAGGTGATTTCGCCGACGATGACGTCGCCGTTGCGGATGGCGGGGTCGATGCGGGAGGCGGTGCCGCACATGAGGACCTCGCGCGGGCGGAATTTTTCGGCGAACAGCGCGGTGATCATGGTGGCGTTGGTTTTGCCAATGCCGGTGACGGCGACGATCACGTGGCGGCCGTCGAGGCGGCCCGCGGTGTAACGAAAACCGGCGAACGTGCCGCGGGTTTTTTTCGCGAGGGCCCACGCGACGAGGTCGGTTTCCTGGGGAATGGCGCCGAGGACGAGCGTGAGGTCGCGGCTGGGCCGGGGCGGGCGGGGGCGGGCAACGGGGATGCCGGCGACGATGGTGGGCGGGGGGTGACGGAGCGGAGGCGGCAGCATGAGGAGAACGGCAGAGAGCAATTGGCGTGCCTTGGGGCACGAGGGGCGGCACGGCGTGTGCTCAACGCGTGTCGAAACGCACGCCCCCACTTTCCGCCACTCATCTTTCCCTTCCGTTCCCCCCGCTGCATGCATTCCCCCGATCTCGCCGCCTTCGTGCAGCGTCTGCCGAAGACCGAAACGCACCTCCATCTCGAGGGATCGTTGCCGCTGGAGCTCGCGCGGAGGATGGATCCGGAGTATTTCGCGACGCCGCCGGTCTATTGGCGGCCGGATTTTCGCTTCACGGATTTCGCGCAATTCCAGGAGCAGTTCGACCGGTATTTTTTCAGGTGGTTTGTGTCGCCGGAGAATTATTACGAGAGCTGCCGGCGGGTGATGGCGGACGTGGTGGCGCAGCATGGCGTCTATCTGGAAGCGAGTTTTCACCTCGGGACGGCGGAGCGGATCGGCGACGTGCCGTTTCGCGAGATTGCGCGGGCGATCCATGCGGCGAAGCCGCCGGGGTTGGAGCTGCGGCTATTTCTCGGGATGTTTCGCGACCATTACGCGGGCAAACTCGCGGGGATCGTCGACGAGGCGATTACGTGGGACGAGATCGCGGGCGTGGACCTGCACGGGTTCGAGCGGCCGGAATTTCAACCGTGGAGCGCGGACATTTGGGCGAAGGTGCGGGCGCTGGGCAAAGTCACGAAGGCGCACGCGGGGGAATTCATGCCGGCGGGGGATGTGCGGCGAGCGGTGGAGTATCTCGGGGTGCGACGCGTGCAGCACGGACTTTCGGCGCTCGGCGACCCGGCCGTGATGCAGTTGCTACGCGACCATGACGTGACGCTGGACCTGACGCCGATCAGCAACGTGAAACTGCTCGCGGTGCCGTCGATGCAGGAGCACCCGATCAAGCGATTTATGGATGCTGGCGTGCGCTGCACGATCAGCACGGACGACCCGATGCTATTTGGGAACCGGCTGAACGACGAGTATGTGGCGCTGGGGACGGAGGGCGGCTTGGACCGCGCGACGCTCGTCCAGATCGCGAAGAACGGGTTTGCGGTCGCGGATCTGCCGGCGGCGGTGAAGGCGGGGTATGGGCGGGAGCTGGACGCGGTGCTGGCGGGGTGAGCTGCCGAGGGGTGCTATTGATCGGCAAAGCGTTCGTAACGATTACCGAGGTGGGCAAACGCCTTGCGGTCGCGGCCAACCATGCTGGCGTGGGAGCATTCGGCAAAGGCGAGTTGCCAGGCGTCATTTTCACCAAAGCGTTTTCCGGCCTTGCGGGCGCGACGCTGAAGCTCGGCGCATTTCCGGGCATGCTTGAAACCGACGGTCTGCGGGATGTAGCGCGCGATGAACGCCAAACCATGCGCTTCGTCGTCGCAGCCTTCCAGAAATTCGGCGACCGTGATGCTCGACACCAGCAGCGGTCGATCAGGGAGTGCGCGGTTACGACGCAGCCATTGCATGGCCGAACCGGCCCGGCCGGAGTCGATCTCGCGTTCGAGGTCGATCAGGAACGACGAATCAAGCAGCGCGGGAGGCACGGCGGCTCTTCGCTTCGGCGTTCTTGGCCAACTCGGATTCAGCCCAGTCGGCGAGTTCGTGCGTGGTGACGACCTTGCCGAGTGAGCGGGCGTGGATGAGTTCGGAGCGCGACATGCCGGCTTCGACGGCGGTGCGGTCGAGTTGCTTCAGTTCGGCGGCGGTGAAGCGGGTGGAGACGGGGAACTCTTTCATGGCTGAATAAAAAGAGGGAGCGGTAGCTTCGTCAACTACGGGCGTAGTTTTGGGGACGTTGACCGGTCCGGCTATCCGCCGTAGCACTCCAGGTATTTCAGGCCGGTGCTCGTGTTGAAGAGGACGACGGATTCTTCGGGTTGCACGGTGCCGGCGGCGAGGAGGGTTTTGAGCGCAGCGTAGCAGGCGGCGCCTTCGGGGGCGACGAAGACGCCTTCGAGGGCGCCGACTTCGCGGGTGCAGGCGATCATCGCGTCGTCGGGGACGGCGACGGCGCCGCCGCGGGAGGAGCGCAGGGCGTCGAGCATGAGGAAGTCGCCGATGGCTTTGGGGACGCGCAGGCCGCTGGCGCGGGTGGTGGCGTGGAGGTGTTCGGCGGCGAATCTCTCGCCGGCGGCGAAGGCGCGGACGATCGGTTGGCAGCCGTCGGCCTGCACCGTGAACATGCGCGGACGGGCGGAGCCGATCCAGCCGAGCTTTTCCATTTCGTCGAAGGCCTTCCCCATGCCGATGAGGCCGGTGCCGCCGCCGGTCGGGTAGAGGATCACGTCGGGGAGGGTCCAGTTAAGTTGCTCGGCGAGTTCGTAGCCGAGGGTTTTCTTACCCTCGGCGCGGTAGGGTTCCTTGAGCGTGGAAACGTCGAACCAGCCCTCGGCGGTCTTGCGTTTCGCGACCTCGGCGCCGCAGTCGGTGATGAGGCCGGCGATGAGGGTGACGTGTGCGCCCATTTGTTCGCACTCGATGATATTCGCGCGGGGGGTGTCGCGGGGCATGAAGATGTGCGCTTCCATGCCGGCGCGGGCGGCGTAGGCGGCGAGGGCGCCGGCGGCGTTGCCGGCGGACGGGACGGCGAGTTTTTTCAGGCCGAATTGTTTGGCCATGGAGACGGCGGTGGTCATGCCGCGGGCCTTGAAACTGGCGGTGGGGTTCTGCGCCTCGTCTTTGATCCAGAGCGAGCGGAGCGCGTGTTTGGCCGCGAGGCGGGGGGCGGGCAGGAGCGGGGTGAAGCCTTCGCCGAGGGTGACGATGTCGGTGTCGGAGCGGACGGGGAGCACTTCGCGATAGCGCCAAAGGGATTTGGCGCGGGTGCGGAGGGATTCCCGCGTGAAGGTCCGGGCGGCGGCGGCGAAGTCGTAGTGGGCGAAGAGGGGCTTGGCGCAGCAGGAGGACACGTTTTGCGGGATGGTGGCGTCGTGCGGTTGTCCGCAGAGCGTGCAGGCAAGGTGGGTCAGGTGCATGGGTGAGGGGTGAACCGAGAAGGAAGGGAGGAGAAGGCAAAAGGGGCTGGGGCGGTGCGACTATAGTCATATGTTGGGACGAAGGGCGGTCGCGGGTTGACGGACCGGTGGTGCGCCGCGCAGTCTGACGGAACCTCATCCCATGCTGCCGATCGTCCAGATCTCGCTCGACCTCACAAATCTCGAAGAAGCGTTGGCGACGGCCGCGCTCGCCCGCCGTGCCGGCGTGGACTGGCTGGAGGCGGGCACGCCGTTCATCTTGGCCGAGGGGTTGCACGGGGTGCGGGCTTTGCGCGAGCGGTTTCCGGGCGTGCCGATCGTGGCGGATTTGAAGACGATGGATGGCGGTTACCTGGAGGCGGAGATGATGGCGAAGGCGGGTGCGACCCACGTGGTCGTGATGGCGCGGGCGCACGAGGAAACGTTGAAGTGCGTCGTGAAGGCCGGGCGCGACTACGGGATCAAAGTGATGGGCGACAATCTCGGCTGCCCGGACATGGTGGCGGGGGCGAAGCTGATCGAGGACTTCGGGTGTGATTTTGTGATCCATCACATCGGCTACGACGAGCGGCGCGGGATTGCAGCGGCGGGGCGGCGGATGCCAAGTCCGCTGGATCAATTGAGGGAAATCGTCGCGGCGGTAAACGTGCCGGTGCAGGCGGTGGGCGGACTCACGTTGGAACAAGCGGTGCGGGCGCCGGAGTATGGGGCGCCGCTCGTGGTGATCGGGGCGCCGTTGGCGGTGGATTCGGACGCGTTTCGCACGGCGGATGGCAATTTGGAAGGCACGCTGCGGATTATTTGTGAGCGCGTGCATGGATTCGGAGACGTAAAAGTAGGGCGGGTTTTCGACCCGGCCTCGACGCGATAAAAATCACCAAGGGCGGGTCGAAGACCCCGCCGACGAGCAACCCTTTCCCTGCATGAAATCACCTGCTGTCGTTAATTTTTCGTCCGCGCCGCACAGCGTGGAGTTGCGTGAGTTTGCGCGTCCCGAGCCGGGGCCCGACGATGTGATCCTGGCCGTCGAGGCGGTCGGCGTGTGCGGGAGCGATCTGCACCAGTGGACGGCGTCGCACAGCTGGAAGGTCAACTATCCGGTGGTGCTGGGCCATGAATTTGGGGGGCGCATCGCGGCGCTGGGCGCGGGCGTCAAGACGTGGAGCGAGGGCGATCTCGTCGTGAGCGAGACGGCGGCGGTGATCGACGCGAACAATCCGATGAGCCGGGCGGGCCTCTACAATCTCGACCCGACGCGCAAGGGCTTCGGCTACGGCGTCGACGGCGCGATGACGCGCTTCGTGCGGGTGCCGGCGCGTTGCCTGCACCGTGTGCCGGCGGGCTTGGCGATCGAGCATGCGGCGCTGACCGAGCCGTGCTGCGTGGCCTACAATGCCGTCATCCACAACGCGAAGATCCGGCCCGGCGACCGGGTAATCGTGCTGGGGCCGGGACCGATCGGGATTTTGTGCGCGGCGATGGCGCGGCTGGCGGGCGCGGAGGTCGCGCTCGTGGGACTCGAACGCGACAAGACGCGCCTCGACGTGGCCAAGGTCTACGGTTGCGAGACGATCATCGGGGATGCGACGGCGTGGGCGTTGGCGCGCGACGGTCTCGGGGTGGACGGCGTGATTGATGCGGCGGGTTCGTCGGCGGCCCTGAAAATTGCGTTGGAGTTGGTGCGGCCGGCGGGGTGGATCAGCAAGGTGGGTTGGGGCCCGCAGCCGTTGAATTTTTCACTCGATCCGCTCGTGCAGAAAAACATCACGCTGCAGGGCAGCTTCAGCCACAACTGGCCGATCTGGGAGCGCGTGCTGGCGCTACTCGCGTCGGGCCAGCTCGACGTGCGGCCGGTGCTCGGCGGCGTGTGGGGTCTGGAGCATTGGCACGAGGCGTTCGAGAAAATGCACTCGGGGGAAATTGTGAAAGCGGTGCTTAAGCCGGTCTAAGCCCTCCACCTGCCCACACTCGCGGCTCCTTCCACCATGCGACTCAAAGACAAAGTCATCATCGTCACCGGCGGGACATCCGGCATTGGGCAGGCGATGGCGGAGCGGGCGGTGGCCGAGGGGGCTCGCGTGCTGGTGCAAGGGATCGAGCGGGCGCATGGCGAGGCCGTTGTGGCGAAATTGGGTGCGGCGGCGGTGCTGCAGGTGGATGACTTGATTGATCCGGCGAGTCCGGCGCGGATCGTGGCGGCGGCGGTGGCGGCGTTTGGGCGGATTGACGCGGTGGTGAACAACGCGGCGATCGTGGCGCGGAGCAATCTGGCTTCGACGAGTGCGGCTAATTTCGACCGGATGATGGCGGTGAACGTGCGGGCGCCACTCTTGTTGATTCAGGCGGCGTTTCCGCAGCTGAAAGCGAACGAAGGCTGCGTGTTGAACATCGGCTCGATCAATGCGCACAGCGGGCAGGCGAATCTGCTCGATTACAGTCTCTCGAAAGGCGCGATGCAGACGCTCTCGCGCAATCTGGCGAATGCGCATTGCGCCGACCGCGTGCGGGTGAATCACCTGAACGTGGGCTGGGTGCTGACGGCGCGCGAGTATGCGCACCAGATCGAACACGGGATGGGGCCGGATTGGCCGCAAACCGTGCCGGCGCAATTCGCCCCGTCCGGGCGCCTGATCAGGCCCGAGGAGATCGCGGCCGCCGCGGTGTATTGGCTCGGCGACGAGTCGCGGCCGATCAGCGGGGCGGTGGTCGAGTTGGAGCAGTATTCGATTATGGGCCGAAACCCCGACAAGGTGGCCGTCAAATAGGGACGTTGCCGATGGCCAAGCTCGCCGCCTTTCCGAAAGCCTTCATGCGCCCGTTGTGCAAGGACGGCACGATGACGTTGCGCGAGTGGGTGGATCTCGCGGCGCCGCTCGGGCTCGACGGGCTGGAGTATTACAGCGGGATGTTGGAGCTGGCGGATCCGGCGCGCTGGGCGGAGGCGCGGCGGACGGTAGAAGCACGCGGGCTGGTGATTCCGATGCTGTGCTGCTCGCCGGATTTTTCGCATCCGGATGAGGCGTTTCGCCGCGGAGAGATTGAGAAGGAAAAGCACTGGATCCGCATGGCGGCGGCGCTGGGTGCGGGATTTTGCCGGGTGTTGTCCGGGCAGCGGCGGCCGGAATTGACGCGCGAGCGCGGGATCGAACTCGTGGCGCAGAGCATTGAGGCGTGCCTGCCGGAGGCGGAGCGGTGCGGCGTCACGCTCATCATCGAGAACCACTATAAGGACGATTTTTGGAGTTACCCGGAATTTGCGCAGAAGATGGAGGTGTTCTGCGAACTCGTGGAGCGCGTGCAGCATCCGCGCTTCGGCGTGAACTACGATCCGAGCAATGCGTTTCTCGCGGGCGATGATCCGTTGGAGCTGCTGCAGCGGGTGAAGCACCGGGTGGTCACGATGCATGCGAGCGACCGCACCTTGATCGAAGGCACGCTGGAAGATCTACGCCGCGAAGAGGGTGGCGCGGAAGGCTACGCGAAGCGTCTCCGGCACGGCGAGATCGGCAAAGGGCTGAACGACTACGACGCGATTTTCGGGACGCTGCGCGGCGTGGGCTTCGATGGCTGGATCAGCATCGAGGACGGCGTCGACGGGATGGAGCAGCTGAAGGCGAGTGTGGCGTTTGTGCGGGCGAAGATGCGGCAATATTGGGGTGGCTGAGGTGAGAGGGGCGGGGAAGGGGGTGGGGCGGGGCGCGGGGCTTACTTCAGGAATCGGGCGAAGGAAAGGCTGGGGGTTTTTTTGAGACCGGCGACGACGGTGGCGGCGTGGAGGTCGGCACCGGGGGCGTTGAAGTGGGTGTGGTCCTGGGGGTAGAGCGCGGCGGTTTTTTCGGCGCCGATTTTTTCCAACTGATCGGCGACGGCGGTGCTGAGGTCGAAAAAGGCGACGTGGGAGGCGGCGGCCGTCTCAGCGGACCATTGGGAGTAACGGTTGGTGCGCTCGATGCGGCCGTCGTTCCAGACGTTGCGGATCGTGAGGGAGAGGACGATGGGCGTGGCGCCCCTGGCTTGGGTGTCGGCGATCATTTTGCGGAGATACCAACCAAACGTGTGGATGACCTCGTGCTTTTTGGTGAGGATGTTGTCGATCTCGCGGGTCTCGTCGCCGAGACCGGGAATCGAACCGCGGGCGCGACGGGCGGCCTTGGGCACGGATTCGTCTTCGTTGACGGGACTGGCGTCGTTGTGGCCGAACTGGATGAGGACGAGGTCGCCGGGTTTGAGGTCGGCGAGGAGTTGATCCCAGACTCCCTCGGTGACGAAGGTGCGACTGCTGCGGCCGCCGCGAGCGCGGTTGGCGACGTTGATCTTCGAGGGGTCGAAATAGTTGGCGAAGGGCTCGGCCCAGCCTTGTTGGCGTTCGCCGCGTCCACGGGCGGCGGTGGAGTCGCCGGCGATGAACAGGGTGGGGAGCGCAGGGTTGAGGGGGGTGCGCGCGGGGGCGGGGTTCTTGGTGAGATCGGGGGCGGGGGTTTGCGCGGAGAGTGCGGCCGCGAGACCGGCGAAGGCGAAGGCGAGGCGGTGACGGAGTTTCATCGGGAGGTGGGATTACCGTCGGTGACGGTGGGTGCGGGCGGGAGGGTGAGGCCGGAGAGACGGAAGACGTAGGCGTGGGCGTGGGCCGCGGGGGCGGTGGCGGGCAGGGTGACGGTAAGCCCGATGGCAGACTGAGTGAAGGCGAGCGGCGCGGGAGAGCGGAGGAGTTCGACGCGGGTGATTTTTTCGGTAGCGAGGGCCGCGAGGGTGACCGGCGTAGTGGGCCAGGGGCCGAGGACGATGGCGTAGAGATGATCGCCGCGGACGGTGTAGCGGATGGGCGGACTGGTGTCACCGCGCGCGCCGCCGGAGCCAAAGGTGCGCCAGGCGTGCGTATCATAGATCGCCTCACCGTTGAGGCGGAGCCAGGCGCCGAGGTCGCGGAGAACGGTTTGTTGCTCGTCGGGGATGGTGCCGTCGGCCTTTGGGGAGAGATTGAGGAGGTAGGTGCCGTTTTTCGAAACGGTGTCGATGAGGCGCGCGAGAATCGTCGCGGTGCTGGAAATGCGCATGCCGTCGGTGTAGCCCCAAGTGCTGCCGATGGCGTCGTCGACCTGCCAGACGCCGGGGCGGATGCCGGAGGGCGAGCGGGCGCCAACTTTTTCGAAATCGACGATGGAACCGATCTGGCGGTCGTTGAGGCCGGAGGGGGCGAAGGCGGCTTTTTTTGTCGAGATCGAGACCGCCTGTTTCCACGCGGCGGCGCGGTTGTAGTAGTAGGCGGCGAGGTGGAGCTTCAGGGGATCGAGGGTGCGGAGGTCGATGCCGTTATCGAACCAGAGGAGATCGGGGCGGTATTTTTCGATGAGCTCGACGTTGCGGGCGAACCAGTCGTGGAGGAAGCGGGTGAGCGCGGCGTCGGAGCGATCGGCGACGTTGTAGAAGGCGGCCCAGGCGGGATCGTAGAGATCAGCGCGCGCGGCTTTGAGCGCGGCGGCGACGTCGGGGGAAGGATTGATGAAGGTGAAGTTTTCGATGCCGTGATTAGAGACGCCGAACTTGAGGCCGCGGGCGCGGATGGCTTTCGCGAGCTCGCCGATGAGGTCGCGTTGCGGGCCGAGACGCTGGGCGTTGAAGGGAGTGACGGCGCTGTCCCAGAGGGCGAAATTATCGTGGTGTTGGGCGGAAGGAATCACGTAGCGCGCGCCGGAGGCGGCGAAGAGCGTGGCCCAGGCGACGGGGTCGAATTTCTCGGCGCGAAAGAGCGGGATGAAATCCTTGTAGCCGAATTTTTCTAGGGGGCCGAATTTATCGATGTGCCAAGCGCGGATGCCGGCGTTGCCGTAGAGGTGTTTCTCATACCACTCGTTGTGACGGGCGGGGACGGCGTAGAGGCCCCAGTGGAGCATGAGGCCGAATTTCGCACCGACGAACCACGCCGGGACTTGGTAGTGAGCGCGGAGAGAATCCCAGGTGGGTGTGACGGGCCCGGGCGGGAGTTTGAGGGGGAGCGAGGCGACGGCGGCGTTAATGACGGCGGGCGTGGTCTCGGGGGCCATGTCGTAGCCGGCGTCGTTGCCGCCGATGGCCCAAGGATTCGGGGACGGTGGGGCGGGTGGGGGTGGGTTGGGTTGGGCGTGGGACGGCAGCGAGAGGAGCGTGGAAAGGACGAAGAGGAAGGAGGGGAGGACTGGGGCGGATGGCCGGGAAGGGCGCATGGTTGGGCTCAGTTGAACTTGGTGGCGTAGGTGCGCTTCAGAAGTTTTTCGGGGACGGGGATGATGCAGATGTTCATTGAGCGGCCATCCTCGGCGATCAGCGCGGATTGGATTTGGATGCGCGTGCTGTCGGCGCTGAAGGTCGGGTGCGGGTGGTCGGAGGCCGTGCGTTTGTGGTCGGCGGAAAGGAGTATCAGTTCGTCGGAGCGTCGGTCGATCAGGTAAATGTTGCGCTCGAAATCATCGCCGACGGCCCAGCGCCCGTCAGGCGAGCCGTGGACGTGCCAGAGGCCGCTGCCGGTTTTCGTCTGGCCGGCGAAGCGCATTTCGCGCGTGCGGAGATTTACGATACCGAGGCCGGTGGGGTGTTCGCGGGTGCCGGAGGTGCCCCAGTCGTCGTTTATGCCGGGTTTGCGATGACCCATGACGGCGAAGGCGACTTCGTCCCGGGTGATGACGGCTTCGTGGGTGACCCAGTCGAAGGACGATTCGGGCCAGAGCGGGCGCAGACCGGTGCCGTCGGCGAGGACGGTCCAAGTGCGTTGGGGGGCTTTGCCGCCGGTCTCCCAGCAGAAGACGATTTCACCGGGAACCCAAGGATTCGTCTGCACGTGGCCGATCTGAAAGGGGACGGCGACGATGAATTTTACGGCGCCGGTCTTGAGGTCCATGGTCGCGAGGCCGGTGGGGCCGGCGCCCAGGTTACGCGGGCCGAAGGTGGGCTCGGGTTTGGTGTCGGGCGGGAGGTGTTGGGCGGCGAGTTCCTTGTTGCCGACGCGGAAGTAAACGAAGTTTTCCGTGGGATCGAGGGCGACATCGCCGACGGTGCCGAACTCGGGCGGGACGGTGCCGCAGACGTGTTCGTAGACGGAGGCGGGTTGAAGTTTGCCCGCGGCGCTGTCGGCGAAAAGTTTGGCGAGATCGGTGCGGATGATTTGGGAGGGTCCGCGCGGGCCGCCGCGACCCTCGCGGTCGCGGGCGGCGGGAGCGCCGGGCGCAGGTGGATCGGTGCGCGCAGTGCCGGCGGAGGCGAGCGTGGCGGTGTCCGGCGGAGGCGGCGGGGTTTCGCCGGGGAGCGGGAGGATGCGCAGGAAGTAAAGGTGCATCGAGTGGTCGGCGAGGCAGAGCATACCGGTGAAGCCGCTTTCGGTGACTTGCACGAGATCGCCGGTCTTTTCGTTGACGGCCATCGCCTGACCGGGGACGCGGTTGGAGCGGAAGACGAGCCACTGGCCGTCGGCGGTCCACTGATGGTGCGTCTGGTAGATCTTGGCATCGCCTGCGGCCTTGGTGGTGAGAAACGTGAGCGGGACGCCGGTGACTTCGTCGATGATGATTTTTTTCTCGGCGGGGAAGCGGGTGCCGATTTGAGCGGAGGCGGCCGTAAAAATGGAGAGAAAGGCGAAAGCGAGAAGGGGGGGCGGGCAGGGGTAGGGCATGGGGGATTGTCGTGTGGAGCGGACCAAAGGTGCAAGGGGAGTGGGATTGGACGGTCCGAGGGAGCGGGGTAGTGAGGAGAAGGAGGGGCCCTGAAAATTATCGTGTCCGGGGCGGAGCGGGCGCTTAGGTTGGGGCGATGAAAATTCTACCCCGTTGGTCTGTGGTGGTGATTGGTGGGCTGGCGGCATCGGTGACGATCGCGTGGGCGGCGGAAACGAAAGCATTGCCGCGCAGCGAGCCCGAAGCGCAGGGGGTGAGGTCGGGGGCGATTTTGGATTTCGTGAATGAAGCGGAGGCCAAGATTGAGGCGCTACACAGCGTGATGGTGGTGCGGCACGGGCAGGTGATCGCGGAGGGCTGGTGGGCGCCGTATGGGGCGGAGGAACCGCACCAGATGTTTTCGTTGAGCAAGAGTTTCACCTCGACGGCGGTGGGGCTCGCGATCGCGGAGGGAAAATTGCAGGTGGAGGACGAGGTGCTGAAATTTTTCCCGGAAGAGGCGCCCGCAAAGCCGAGTGCGAATCTGAAGGCGATGCGGCTGCGCGATCTGCTCACTATGGCAGCGGGGCACCATGCGGAGGACCTGCTGGGATTTTCCCTCACGACGGACGAGAGCGTGGTGAAGCGTTTTCTGGCGCTGCCGGTGGCGCACAAGCCGGGGACGTTTTTCGCCTATAGCACGGTGGCGACCTATATGCAGTCGGCGCTGGTGCAGAAAGTCACCGGGCAGACTGTGCTGGAGTATCTCCGGCCGCGGCTGTTTGAGCCGTTGGGGATCAAAAATCCGGTCTGGGAGCAGAGCAAACAGGGCGTGTCGCAGGGTGGCACGGGCCTGAGCATCCGCACGGAAGACATCGCGAAGTTCGGTCAGCTGTATCTGCAGAAAGGCCAGTGGAACGGGAAACAACTTGTGCCGGCTTCGTGGGTGGATACGGCGACGGCGCGGTGGATGTCGAACGGGAGCAACCCGGCGAGCGATTGGGAGCAAGGCTACGGTTTTCAATTTTGGCGCTGCCGCTACGGGGTGATCCGCGGCGATGGGGCGCACGGGCAGTTTTGTATCGTGATGCCGGAGCTGGACGCGGTGATCGCGATTACGGCGGGCACCCGGGATTTGCAGGGCGTGTTGAACCTTGTGTGGGCGAAGCTGCTGCCGGCGTTGCAGGCGAAGGTGACGGGGGCCTGGGCCGCGGATGAGAAGGCGCAGGCGGACTTAAAAACCAAACTTGCGGGGCTCTCGTTGAAGTTGCCCGTGATGGTCCCCGGCGGTGGGCCGGCGATGGCGGCGAAGGTGGCGGGAAAGCGTTTTGTGTTTCCGAAGAACTTGATGGCGGTGGAGAGCGTTCAGCTCACGCCATCGACGGACGGTCCGCCAGGGACCGAGTTTGTCTCGACCACCGGCGGGTTCGAGCAGCGTGTGGTCCTTGGGCGCGGCGGGTGGGTGAAGGGTGAATTGCAGGGTGGGCCTTCGGCGGGCCCAGTGGCCGTGAGCGGAGCTTGGACGGCGGTCGACACCTTCACCGTGGAGGTCGTGCGCTATCGGACTCCGTTGGTCGCCCGCTATCGGCTAACGTTCTCGGCCGACGGCGAAACGGTGACATTGGAGACGGTGACGAATGTTGGGGCGACGCCGGCGGTGGTGGTGGGCAAGCGGGAGTAGGTCGAGGGCGTTCGCGGAAATAGGGTGGTTGGGCAACCGCCCCTCCGTTCGGACTCGGATTGCGTGAGGCGGGGTGAGGCTTAGAACGGTGGCATGAACGATCGTCGTTGGGTGAGCGGGCTCGCGTTGTTGGCAGGTTGGAGTCTCGGTCATGCGGCCGCGGTGAAGGATCGGGCGAAGGGGGAGCCGGTGCCGCTGGAACGGATCTATCCGTGGCTGGCGGCGGAGACGGTGGGACTGGGTCTGGCGGCGGACAAGGCGGCGACGATTTCGGCAGTGGCGCCGGGTCGCTCGCGGCGAGCGCGGGGTTTCGCGCGGGAGACGAATTGGTTTCGTTGGGCGGGCAGCCGTTGATCTTGATCGCGGATTTTTCGTGGGTGCTGCACCGGGCGAAGGAAGCGGGGTTTCTGCAGCACGACGTGCGGGTGGCCGTGAACGGTTTCGCGACGCGGGCGTCGGAAGGCGAAATGATCGGCCGGCTGCTCCTGACGACGAAGGGGGGGCGGTCGAGGTGATCGTACCGCGCGGGAGCGCGCGGGTGCCCCGGCAACTGCCGAGGCAGTGAGGCGCGTCCGTTCCGGGATGGTGGCCCAGCACGACCACGGGAGCGGCGATTACTTTCCCCTCGACTTTAGTTCGTTTGGAAACTGCCTAAGACCCTGGTCACACCCTGCGTCGCCCCGGCAGCCCCGGGGCGGGCGTGAAATTCTCGTTTAACTACCCTCATGAAAAAAATCCTGTCGTCGGCGTGTCTCGTGTTCACCCTCCTCAGCGGCCCTGCGGTGCTCGCCGCCGAGAGCAAGCCGTCGGCCGCCCCGGCCGCCGCGGCGGCGTCTTTTGCGGGTGAGTTTGCCGGTGACTGGTTGGGCGACAACGGGGTCGGCGGGACGCTGAAGCTCACGTTCAAAGCGGGGAAAGCGGCGGCCTGGACGATGGAGGCGATCTTCACGTTTGAAGGGGCGGCCGTTCCGACGACGACGAAGACCGTGGAGATCGACGGCAGCAAACTCACGGCGGTGTTTGCGTGGGAAGTCCAAGGCACGGCGGCATCGAGCAAGCTGACGGGTGAACTGAAGGACGATCAACTTGGGGGCACGTACGAGAGCACGACGACGGAAGGCGCGGCGAAGGGGAAGTGGAAGGTCGTGCGCAAGCCGGCCAGTTCCTGAGAGCGATGAGGGGTGGTCCGTGAGGTGAGTTGCGGCGGCGACGATGCGTTGCGCGAACCTCGATTGGGCGGAGGCCTGCTCCGCAGGTTGACGCCGGTCAAAGTTCGCGCGGGGCGGCGGCGATGAGGAGGCGCGCGGCGCGCCGGATGCGCAGGTCGTCGAGACGGGGAGGCGGCTCACTGTTCCTTCGGCGCAGAGTGAAGGGACAGGGCAGGACGGGGGCACCGGCGATTTGGCGGCGGGGCGGGCGGAGCGTTTCACGTCGGTGAAGATGAGCCAGAACAGGCCGTGGGCGGAAGTGAGGCACGGGGCCCAGACGCCGCAGGAGTCCGGATCGCCGATCAGGTTCAGCTGGCTGGCGCGGGTGAGCGGGCGCGTGAGGAGACGCCAGGGGACGAGGTCGCGCGAAGGGTGGATCTGCACGCCGGGGAACCACTCGAAGGTAGAGGAGGCGATGGAGGAGTCGTCACCGCCGCGGATGATCGAGGGGCGGGGTTGAAGCCGGGGAGCATGGGATGGCGGATCATCGGGCGGGAAGATCAGGCGGTGGGGGCGGCGCGGCGGGCGGTGAGGGCGGCTTCGATTTCGTCGACCTTGGGCTGACTGAGCGGGTAAATCCAAAGCGCGACGGCTTTCAGGACGGCGAAGGCGGCGGGGAAGAGCGAGAATGTGAGGGGGATGCCGAGGAGGGAGGTGGCGGATGGCATGACGTTGGCGAGGTAGCCGGATTGGAGGAGAATCCACCGGAGCAGCAGGCCGGCGAAGGCGGTGCCGGTTTTGATGGCGAAGAGCGAGGCGGAGTAGACGAGGCCGGTCGAGCGGCGGCCGAATTTCCATTCGCCGTAATCGGCGACGTCGGCCTACATCGCCCACACGAGGGCGGAGGCGGGGCCCCTGCAAAAGGCGCCGAGGGCCTGCAGCGCGAGTTGGAGCGCGAACTGATGCGTGGGGATAAAATAAAAGGCGGCTCAGCACCCGGCAGTGACACCGGTGAGGGCGACGGAGAGGACGCGTTGGTCGGCGACCTTGGCGAAGAAACTCAGGCAGTAGGAGCCGAGGATCTGACAGGCCATGCCGAGGGAAATGAAGAGCGTGAAGCGGTCGAACTGGCCGAAGAGCACGGGCCGGTTGTCGTAGCCGGCGACGTATTTAAAATGGTAGATGGCGCTACCGTTGCGGAGGCCGATGAACGTGAGCGAGAAAATGGCGGAGAGCAGCCGCATCACCCACGGGTAGTTGCGGAGGAGCTCCTTCCCCTCGCCCCACGCGTCGCTTTTTGTCCGGGCGGCACGGGGAAGCGCTCCTTGGTCGTGGCAAAGCAGATGAGGAACATGATGACGGAGAGTGCGGCGAAGATCAGCATCGTGAGCTAAAAGCCCTTGAGTTCGTTGATGACTTTGCCGGCCTCGTTGGCGCCGCCGCCGAGCCATTTGACGAGGGGGCGGACGAACAGCGAGACGAGGAGTCCGCCGCCGAAGGCGCCGACGAAGCGGTAACTCGAAGCGAGCGTGCGAAGGCGCGGCGAGGGGCTGATTACGCCGAGCATCGAGCAGTACGGGACGTTGATGAACGAGTAGGCCAGCATCATGAAGCCGGAGGTGAGGTAGGCGTAGACAAGTTTGCCGGAGGTGCTGAGGTCGGGACTGGCGAACAGCAGATAGCCACCGAGCCCGTAAGGAAGGGCGAACCAGAGGAGATAGGGGCGGAACTTGCCCCAGCGAGTTTGCGTGCGGTCGGCCAGGAGGCCGATCAGCGGATCGACGGCGGCGTCGAAGAGGCGGACCGCGAGAAACATCGTGCCGATCACGGCGGGTGCGAGGCCCCAGACGTCAGTGTAGAAGTAAGTAAGGAAAATACCGAAGGTCTGGAATAAGAGATTCGAGGCGGTGTCGCCGAGGGCGTAGCCGACGGATTCGCGGGACCGCAGGCCGGCGTGGGCGTGCGGGGACGGCATGGGGTGGGAAGAGAGTAAACGGGTGTGGCAATGGCCCTGACAAGTGAATCGAGAGCGAACCGTTCGAGCGGATGGGATGCGGGGTGTGGCAGTGAGTCAGAGGTGAGGAGGCGAGGTGCGCACGGGGCGAGAGCTGCGCAACCGTCGGGTGACGGGGTCAAGACGTCGACCAGCCCGCCGGTCGCACAGGAGCGCGGGGCGAACCGGGACGGGCTGAAGCGCGGCGCTACTGCTTGGCGCCGGGGGCTTTTTCCCAGAGCGGGAGCCAAGGAGCGGCGAACTCGAGCGTCTCGATGGCGTTGAGGGCCCATTGCACACTCGCCACACCGTGGAGTTGCCAGCCGACGTTGGCTCCAAGGAAGGACGGATCGGTGACGGGGCGGAGGACGCCAGGGACCGAGACGCGTTGCGGGCGGTTGAGCGGGGCGAGCTGGCCGGGCGGGCCGAGGAGCTTTTGCCACGCGAGGAGGCCGAGCTCGGGGGAATTTTTCACGTGCGCGGCGTAGGCGAGCATGCGCGGGCCGGTCATCTGGCCGCCTTCGACCTGGCGGCCGACGGCTTCGGCGGTGTTCGTCCAAGCGGTCCAGAAAGCGGGAATGTCATACATCGGCTCCATTTCCCACATCGCTTCGGGGCCGCCGAAAATCATGTCGAAGTAGCGGCCGGGGAAGCGGCCTTGGGCGTCCACGTTGGCAGCCATGGTTTTCAGGTCGGACTCGAGGCGTGGGCGCCAGGATTGGTCGCCGCCGCGTTCCCACTCGGTGGTCCAGTTGAGGGCGTAGCACATCCACTCGAGGCCGAAGCGGGTGAAGGGCTGGCGGTCGGCGGCAGTCGGGCGGGGCGCGAACGCTGCGGGGCGGGGCGCGGAGATGGCGCGGGGGCCGTCGGGGCGCGCGCCGTTGCCCTCGGGGCCGGGGATGTAGTGGGCGGCGTTGAATTTTTGGAGATAGCTGTAGGCGAGGTCAGCGTCGAGTTGTTCGCGCAGGAGATCGCCGATGCGGCCGTCGCCGCCGGTGAGAAAATAGTAGGTGCGCTTGAGGCCGGCGTGGCTGGCGCGGGGTTGTTTGGCGCCGTCGCCCCAGTGGTTGACGTTGTGGCGGGAGCCGAGCGGGGCGAAGGGACCGACGTGGTGGACGTCGACCTCGCTCGTGTGGCGTGTCATGGACTCGGCCATACGGAAGAGGTCGGCGCGGCCGGTGCGGAGGAAACTATACCAGAGGAGCAGGTCGGGCATGAGTTCGGTGTTGGCCCAAGCCCAGCCGCCGACGTCGTAGCGCCAGTCGTGGCGGCCGAAATCGTAGTGGTGCATGATATCGCCGAAATCCCAGAAGCCATACCAGGAACGCTCGTCGACCTGGTCGCGGTAGTAGTTCACAAACGTTCCGACCTGGTCCTCGATCCAGCGCGTGGTGGGCGTGGTGCGGTCGGGCAGACTCCAGCGTCCGCCGGCGTGTTGGGCGTGGTAATACTCGGGCGTACAGACGAGGAGCGGCGGCGCGGCGGCAGCGCGGGCCATGGCGAGGAGTTCGGCGTGCGCGGGGATGCGGTCGAAGGCCCAGAGGGTGAGTTCGTGGGTGTTGGCGACGCCGAGCGCGGAACCCCAGCCGGGCTTCCAGTCCTCGTAGTTGATAGTGAGGCCATGGGGCGTCTCGTCGTAGCGGCGGAGATCCATCGGCGGGGCGTCGGGGGACCAGAGCCACGTGGTGAATTGGCCGGGAGCGGTGGCGGAGCCGGCGCCGGTGATTTCGAAGGCGTGGGGAGACTTCTGCCAAAAATCTTTCAGGCCGATGGCGAGGCCGCCGGAGACATCGGCGAGGACGGCGAGGCCTTGGGCGCGGGAGCCGTCGGTGACGTGGAGCCACGAGGCCTCGGGGGAGGTGCGCTTCGCGATGGTGAAATTATTGGGGCCGAGTTGGGTGAGCTTGGCGTCGGCCCAGACAGGGACGGTGAGGATGTTGGTACGCGTGCGTTCGTCGAAGTCGGCGAGGTGGGGAACGCGTTGGCCGGCGAGGTGGGCGGCGTAGTGCTCGACGACAGCGCGGCCGGATTGCGGGCGGTAGCCGGGGAGCATGCGGACGGGTTGGGCCCAGATGCCGGTGGCGGCGACGGCGGGGGAGGCGGCAGGGGAGGCTTCGCCGACGAAGCGGACGTGGCGGTTGTGGGGTTCTTCGGCGAAGGGGAGGTCGAAGGTGAGGCCGAGGCCGCGGATGAAGTCTTTGTTGCCGTCGCCGTCGAAGACGAAGGAGTGCGTGAGGCGGATCGCGCCGCTGCCGGCAAAGAAATGGAGGCGGACGGTGAAGGGGAGCCAGGTGCGGGCGGGTGTGGAGGAGCTGGCGGAGGTGGACGCGGGTGAAAGGGATTCGAAGTGGCGGCCTTCGAGTTTGAGGACGGCGCGGACGGGGCCGCTTTGTTCGACGGTGATGCGTTCGACGGTGCCGAGGGAGGAGATGTCGCGGCGGGTGGAGGGTTGGGAGCGGTCTTCGCGGAGGGCGATCAGGCGGCCGTGTTGCGCGACGATGCGGGTGCCGATGGTGAGAGACTCGATGAGGTGCGGAGCAGAGGGCGCGCGGGAGATGCGGGCGCGGACGGTGCCGGTGTCGATGGTGAAGGCCTCGGCGGTTTCGGTGACGGAGAGTGGAGTGGCGGGGGCGGTGGTGGGGCCGGGCGCGAGGGTGAGCGTGGCGGAGATACCGGGCGTGGCGGTGAGGGCGTGGCCGGACCATTTGATGGAGCCGTCGGGCCAGGAGGCGACGGGCCAGGTTTGGAGCGGGAGGGCGGTGCCGTCGGCGGTGGTGAGGGCGAGGGAGGTTTCCTTGAGGAGTGCGCCTTTGGGCCACGGGACGCCCCACGTGATGCCGTTGGGAGCGGCGGGGGCGGTGCCGCCGAGCCAGTGGAGCGAGACGGGATCGGCGGCGGAAACGGAGAGGGGAAGCAGGAGGCAGCAGAGCAGGCGGCGCATGGCTATTTTTTAGGAACCGATTTTTGGTCGGTGGCGGGGACGGGCAGGGCGACTTCGAAGACCGGTTGGTCGAACGAAACGGGGGACCAACCGAGGTCATCGCCGGCGGCGTTGGTGAGAACGACGGTGGCGGTGTGGCCATCGACGAGGGAACCGACGAATTGGGCGAAGACCTTCAAAGGGCCGGCGGTCGGGCGCGGATACGTGAGCGTGAAGGTGACGTCGGAATCGCCGCTGAGCTTCACGATGGCGGGCGCCGAGAACGAGAGGGGTTGGCCGGCGGTGGAGATTGAGAGGAGGGCGGGAGCGGCGGAGCGGAGGCGGGGCGCGAAGTCGGCGAAATTTTCTGGAGTGAGGGAAGACAGTTTTTTCCCTTCGGCGTCAGAAATAAGTGGATACGCGTTGGTGCGGCCGAGGGTGAGCATGACCTCGAGGCGGTCGGCGAGGAGCTTGGCCTCGACGAAACTTGTGTAGCGGTCGTGGGCGTGGAGCGGGAGGGCGACGAGGAGAGCGGCGAGGAAAAGGACGGGAGAGAACGTGGCGGAGAGCGCCGGGGCCGCGGACGGCGTGCGGTCCCGCCTCTGACGAGGCGGGCAATCCGACGGAACGCTGCCCGGCGCGCGTATCATGTTTTCATTTTTCGCCGAGATAGTAGCTCACCTGCGGGACGTGGTTATAGCCCATCGTGCGCGTGGTGACGTCGTGGCGATAGATCGGGTCCTGCATGAGCGACACGCGGCGATCCTTGGCGGGAATGGTCGTGCTGTAGATGCGCAGTTCGCCGTTGGTGAAGGTGACGATCTCCTCGCGCCAGTCGCCGCAGAGGTCGGCGATTTGTTGGACGCCGCCTAGGATGCCCGGAGTGAGCGGGACGAGCGCGCCGTCTTTCCATTTGCCGACCGAGCGACTGCCGCCGCCGGGGCCGAAGCCGCCGCGGCCCGGGCCGGGCGCGGGTTGGGTGGTGGGGTCGGACGGAGCGGCGGGTGCGGGCGACACGCCCGCGCTCGCCGCGGCGGCCACCGCAGCACCACCGCGGCCTCGACCACCCCCTCCGCCGCCGCCTCCACCGAGTTGTTCGCGGAGGAGGTCGCCGTCCCACCAGACGAGGTCGCTGGTGGTGGGCGGGGTGCCGGGGATGGGTTCGCCCTTGGCGGTGAAGTAGAGGTGTTGGAGGCCCTTATTGATCCAGACTTCCATGCCGGGATATTGGGGGTCGATGTCGCCGACCATCACTTGGTCGATTGCGTTGTCGAGGTTCGCATCGCGCGCGCCCCAGAGGAGGTCGCCGTTGAGCGGATTGCGGAGATTGAGGCCGAGTTGGGGCTGCGCGTCTTCGCAGATGTAGGCGAGTTCGAGGCCGGGGCGGCTGGGGTCGATGTCGGTGAGATACATGCGGTCGCCGTGGCCGAGGCCGGTGCTCCAGAGCGAGCGACCGTCGTGGCTGATGGCGATGGCGCCGTTAAAGATCTCGTCCTGGCCGTCGCCGTTGACGTCGCCTACTTGGAGGCCGTGCGCGCCCTGGCCCTGGAAGAGGAAGGGCGCGCGCTCGTTGGTCCAGCGCCAGAGTTTCTTCAGCTTTTTGTTTTCGAGGGTCCAAGCGTCGATCTTCATCACGCCGTAGGTGCCGCGGACGGCGAGGAGGGCGGGCGTCTTGCCGTCGAGGTAGGCGACGCCCATGAGGTGGCGGCTCGCGCGGTTGCCGGTGTTGTCGCCCCAGTGTTGCACGGACTGGAGTTCGATCCAGTCGGCTTGGTCGATCAATTTACCGGTCTCGCCGTCGTGGACGGCGAGCCACTCGGGGCCTTCGAGGGCGTTGCCTTGGCGGGCGCCTTCGAGCGCACCGGCGAGTGTGGCGGCGTAGGGTTTAGTGCGGAAACACACCTCGGCTTTGTTGTCGCCGTCGAGGTCGCGGACGATGAACGGCGTCCACCACACGCCCATGTCGACGTTCCAGCCGAGGTCGTGGCGCCAGAGAAATTTTCCGGTTTTGCCGTCGTAGGCGTCAAATTTATAGGTGTCCTGGCTGACGCGGATGCTGCCGGGATCCTTGCCGCCGCCGGGCCATTTGACGACGAAGTCGTAAACGCCGTCGCCGTTGAGATCGCCGAGGGCGGTCATGGCAATGCTGGTGACGTCGTCGCGGAGTTTGATGGCGCGATAATTTTGGACGGGAGAGTTGGCGGCGTGAGTCACGCGGACGGGCTCCTCGATCTCGCGGCCGGCGATGACGGGGCGAACGGACCACGTGTTTTCGCGATCGAGCGGGGCGGTGGCGTCGATGTAGTCGGTGGTGCGGGTAAGCGGCTGCGGGTTCAATTTCGTCGGGGCGGCGCCGGCGGTGGCGCGGTAGACATTGAAGGCGACGTCGGGCGCATCGGTTTTCAGGAGACGCCAGCTGAGGTAGACTTTCCGGTCTTCGCTCACGAGGGCGACGGTGCCGCGGTCGATCTTTTCCTCGATGCGTTCCGTGGCCCAGCCAAGGGGTTGGTCCGGTTTGAAGAGCGGGTTGACGGCGTAGAAGTTGAGATTCGGCGGAATTTCCTCCGGCGACAGCGGGCGCATGGTGGTGTCGTTGGCGGACGAGGGGCGCGTGCCGAAGGCGTTGACGGCGGCGGCGAGTTCGCTGGCGGCGGGCGCGGCGGGCGTGGCGGGCTGGGCAAACGCGGGAAAGGCGGTGAGGGTGGCGAGGAGGAAGAGGGCGAGAATGTTGGAGCGGGGGGTCATGGGGAAGGGGAGGGGAAGGTGACTTCGAAGTTAGGACGCGCCCAGAGGAGTTGTTCCCAGCCGAGATTTTTGTTGGCGGCGTCGTTGACTTCGAGGATGCCGCCGTAGCCGTCGCCGAGGCGGCGGAGGTAGCTGGCGGAGAAGTAAAGTTTGCCGGGGGCGGGGCGCGGATAGGTGACGCGGAAGATGACGTCGTTTTCGTCGGTGAGTTCGATGGTGGCGGTGCGCGACGAAAGCGGCGTTCGAACGGACGTGATGATGAAGAGCCTGGCGGCTTCGCGGAGGAGGCTGGGGCGGTGCGCGGCGAGATTTTCCAGGGTGAGCGAAGGAATCTTTGCTGTGGGGTCGATGAGTTTCAGCGCGGTGGACTGCGCCATCGTGATGATGAGGTCGAGGCGATCAGGGCGGACGACGGCAGTGTGGAGGGCTTCGAAGGGGTCGTGGGCGCGGGCGGATGGGGTCGTGAACAGGGCCAAGAAGGAAACAGCGAACGGCGCGAAGCGCGCTGGGGGGAGCCAGATGGAATGCCGCGGCGCGGTCGCTCCTCGCAATGACATGCGGGTTATTTTTTCGCAGTCACGAGCGTGATGTTGGGGCGGGGGGCGGGCTTCATGCCGTCGCCGAGGAAGAATCCGGGGTGGGGCGGTTGGTTATAGGCGACATTTTGCCAGGCGATGGCGAGGCGATACTGCGGGTCGTGCATGAGCGTGGAGAGGCGATGCTCGGTGGGAATCGTGGTGGAAAAAATGCGCAGCTCTTTATTGTCGGTCGTGCGGAGGATGACTTCTTCACGCCAGTCGCCCAGGAGATCGGCGCTGAGGGCGGGGGTGGACTTGGTGCCATTGTTCGAGGAGCAGTCTTCGGCGGTGAAGAGCGGATCGTCGGTTTCCTTTGCCCAGTTCCATTTCGAGATGCGGTTGCCGTTGAGGAGCTCGCGGAGGAGGTCGCCGTCCCACCAGACGCCGAAATTGCAGGAGGCGGGATTTTTCTCGGAGATTTTTTCGCCCTTCACGTTGTAGAGGCCGCGGACGCGGGGGCCGCCGGAGGCCCACATCTCGTAGCCGGGGTGGCGGGGGTCGAGGTCGATGGCGAGACCGCGGCCGACGTCGGGGGAGGCTTCGGTACCGCCGGGTTTGCTCCAGAGCAGGGCGCCGGTGGAGGCGTCGCGAAACTCGACGGCGTGGGGGTGCTTCGCGTTTTCGTGGATGTCGAAGACTTCGAGGCCGGGGCGATTCGGGTCGAGGTCGGAGACGTGCATGGCGTCGCCATGGCCGAGTTGGGTGGAGTAGCGGGGCGTGCCATCGCTGTTGATACACATCGCGCCGTAGATAATTTCGTCGCGACCGTCGCCATCGACGTCGGCGACGCTGAGGCCGTGATTGCCCTGACCGCGGTAGGGATTGGTGCGGTCGGCGGGGCCGTGTTTATCGCTGTCGAAGAACCAGCGCTGGGTGAGTTTGCCGTCGCGCCAATCCCAGGCGACGAGGGTGCTGCGGGTGTAGTAGCCGCGGCACATGACGACGCTCGGGTGCATGCCGTCGAGGTAGGCGACACAGGCGAGGAAACGGTCGACGCGGTTACCGTAGCCATCGCCCCAGTCGTTCACGTCGCCGCGGGCGGGAATGTAACCGGTGGTGGCAAGGGCCTTGCCGGTGAGGCCGTCGAACACGGTGAGGAACTCGGGACCGTCGAGGACGTAGCCGGCGCGGGAGGCGACCATTTTGCCGTCGGGGGTGATGCGGCTGCCCGTTTTGTCGCGGGAGGGGACTAAGGCGTCGCCTTTGGTGCGGTAGTCAGCGTTGGGGTCGCCAATCACCTTGCCAGTGCCGTCGATGGTACCGTCGGCGGTTTTGCAGACGAGTTCGGCGCGGCCGTCGCCGTCGAGGTCGTAGACCATGAACTGCGTGTAGTGGGCGCCGTCGCGGATATTTTTACCGAGGTTGATTTGCCAGAGGAACGTGCCGTCGAGTGTGTAGGCGTGGAGGAGCGGCTCGTCGGTGACGCCGGCTTGGGCGTTGTCGCGGGCGCGGCCGGTGAGGTGGACGATGATCTCGTATTCGCCGTCGCCGTCGAGGTCGCCGACGGAGCAGTCGTTGATGGTGTAGCCGGTGGGGGTGCGAACGGGAATCGAGAGGTAGGGCCGCGCGGGGGCGAGGGCGGGGATCGTGGCGATTTTGGCGTGAGGGAGGGGCGCGGGGGCGGAAGTCGGTGGGGTCTCGCGACCAGCGACGATGGTGCGGACAGAGTAGAGGTTAGCCTTCGCGGGGTCGAAGGTCACGTCGGTGAAGTTGGTCGCGCCGGTGATGGGGGTGGGGTTGAGTTTTTCAGGCGCGGCGCCGTCGGCAGAGCGGTAGAGGTTGAAGGCGAGGTCGGCGGAGTCGGTGCCGAGAACGCGCCAGGAGACGAAGATCTTCTTTTCCTCGGATTTCAGGGCGACGACGCCGCGACCGAGGGCTTCCATCTGGCGCGGGGGGGGGTTAGCGGTGGCGGTGCGGGTGAACGGGAGGAGGCCGGAGGCGAGGGAGAAAGCAACGAGGCAGCGGCTGTAGCGGGGAAGAAATTTCATGGTGGCGTGGGGCAGTCGGCCAAACGCGGTGGGCGGGGTTTCGTTGCGGGGTAATGGGTCGGACAGTTCGGAGAGTTGAACCACGAAAAACCCGAAAGGCACGAAAATGAAAACGGCGAGGCAAGGTTCGGGCGGTCTCGCCTCGGCGGTGGCAGGGATGACCGGCCCGGTGCGCGGACGTCGCCCGAGCCCCGAGCTCCGTGATCCGTTCGCCGGCACACCCGCGCGTGGAGCCGGGTTTGCGCGGGTTGCGTCCCGGGATGCGGTGGCGGCGGGTCGGATCGGGGCGGTGACGCGGGACGGGGGGCGATCCATTTCCCGTCCGCGCCAGAGCGGAAGGCGCGGGGCACGGCGCGGAGGGCCGGTTTATTTACGAAACCACGGGTGCGACCGGCGGGGGGGCGAGCGGCACGGTGGCGACAAACTCGGTCCAGTCGCCCGCCGCAACCGCGGGGGCGAGCGTGAGGTCGCCGCCGTGGGCGCGGAGGATTTCGCGGGAGAGACTGAGACCGAGGCCGACGCCGGACGCGCGGTCGCGATGCCGGGAGGAATCGCCGCGATAGAAGCGTTCGAAGACGCGCGGGCGGTCGTCGGCGGAGATGCCCTTGCCGGTGTTGCCGACGGTGACGACCGCGCAGCCGGCGGCGGCGGTGAGTGTCACGCGGACGAGGCCGCCGGGGCGGTTGTATTTGAGCGCGTTATTGGCGAGATTTTGCAGCGCCTGCTCGAGGAGAACGGCGTCCGCATGGGCGAGGATGTGCGGGGCGAGGGTGGGTTCGAACTGGACGTGGGGTGCGAGAGCGGAGCAGTCCTCGATGACGTTGGCGAGGATCGTGCCGACATCGGTGGGCGCGCGCTCGAGGAGGAGACGGCCGCTGTCGGCGAGGGACAGCAGGAGAAGTTTTTCGAGGATGGCCTTCAGGCGCTGGATGTCGTCGAGGAGACTCGAGTAGGTTTGCTGCTGGGACGAACCGGAGGGCGCCTCGCGCACAGCCTGCTCGAGTTCCGCCTGGAGCAGGGCGAGGGGGCTCTTGAGTTCGTGGGAGGCATCGGCGCTGAAGCGGCGGGCCTGGTGAAAACCGATTTCGAGGCGGTCGAGCATCGCGTTGAACACGGTGACGAGACGTTGAAACTCCCGGTCCTGGGTGGGGGCGGCGATGCGTTGGTCGAGACCGGCGGCGGTGATACGCTCGGCGGCCTGGGTGAGCGAGGCGACCGGACGGAGGGCGCGGGCGGCGAGCCACCACGCGCCGGCGCCGACGACGAGGAGGACGAAGGGCAGGGCGGTGAGGTAGCGGCTGCGGAGGCGGAGGAGGTCGGCGTTGAGTTCGGCGAGGTTGGCCGCGAGGACGAGCGTGGTGTAGGGATTGCCGGTGACGGCGACGCGCCACGTGCTGCCGTTGGCCGCGAGGGTGGCATAGGCGGTTTCGCGAATGGGGAGCGCGGGGTTGCGCGGCGAGAGACCGCCGCGGGAGGGGGGCGGCGGAGGCTGGTCGAAGGTGATGCCGCCCTCATAGGTGGCGGGCACGGGGAGCGCGGCCGGGACAATGGTGTCAGGCCAGCGCGCGGAGCGGAAATCGACGCGGCCGTTGTTTTCGGCCCACAGGACATAGGCGGGCGGACGGTCGCTGCCGGAGACGAACGTGAGCGCGGCGTCGAGGCGGGCCCAGTGGCTGCCGTCGTTGACGCGGTCGAGGTTGGTTTTCGCGAGGTGATGGAGCTCGTGGTCGAGGCGCTCGACATTGAACCGGGTGGTGAGCTCCCAGGCGAGAAAGCCCGCGGCGAGGAGCAGGGCGGCGGTGAGCAGGCCGACGAGCAGGGCGAGACGCAGGCGAAACGAGTTCACGGCGACTTCGTGGGAACGGGGCGGGCGCGGTAGCCGACGCCGCGGATGGTTTCGATCAGTGAGGGGTCGTCGTCGGCTTCGAGTTTGCGGCGGAGACGTTGGACATAGACGTCGACGAGGTTGGTGCCGGGGTCGAAATGGTAGTTCCAGACGTGCTCGCAGATTTGGGCGCGAGTGAAGGTCTGGCCGGGGGAGCGGAGCAGGTAGGTGAGGAGGGCGAATTCGCGGGCGGTGAGGTCGACGGGCTGGCCGGCGCGGCGCACCTCGCGGGTGACGAGGTTGACGGAAATGTTGCCGTGTTGGAGGACGGTGAGGGCGTTGCCGGCGGCGCGCCGGGTGACGGCGTGGAGGCGTGCGATGAGCTCGTCGACGTAGAACGGTTTGGTGAGATAGTCGTCGGCGCCGAGATTGAGGCCCTCGAGGCGTTCGTTGAGGGCGCTGCGGGCGGTGACGAGGACGACAGGGACGGTGAGGCGCTGGTCGCGGAGATTGCGCAGGATACTGAGGCCGTCGCGCCCGGGGACCATGATGTCGAGGACGAGGGCGTCGTAGGAGCGCGTGGTGGCGAGGGCGTAGGCGTCGTCGCCGTTGGCGCAGAAATCCACGGTGAAGCCCCGGGTTTCGAGGCCCTTGCGCAGAAGGCCCGCGAGCTTCTTGTCGTCTTCCATCACGAGAATTTTCACGCGCAGTGATGAGCCGACGGCATGGGGCGAAGGTCAAGCGGGCAAAAATGACAGAGTTTTAATGCGGGCGCGTGGGCGGAGAGAAGGAGCGCGCGGTAGAGTGGGGGATGAAATCAATTTGGCGCTGGGTGGGAGCTTTAGGGGCGGGGCTGGTGGGGCTGGCGCTCGGTGCTTGGGCGCAGGGCGGGCTGATCAAGCCCGGAATCGCGCAGACGATCACGTTGAACGCGTATGCGGACAATTGGTGCGTGATCTTCATCAACGGAAAAATGGTGGCGATGGATTCGATTGATTTTCTGCCGCACAATCAGGTCGCGGTGAAAATCCTGCCCGAGTATCCGATGACGATTGCGGTGCTGGCGAAGGACAATGCGGACCCGGCGACCGGACTGGAGTATGGGACGCAGATCGGCGATGCGGGGTTTATTCTGAAGCTGGGTGACGGGACCGTCACGAGTGCGGCGTGGAAGGCGAAGAATTTCTTCAAGGGACCACTCAATTCCGACCCGCGCAACCCGGTGGTTCAGCACACGCCCATCCCGGCGAACTGGTATGCGAAAGACTTCGACGACAGCGCGTGGGGTTTCGCGACCGAGTATACGGCGGCGCGCGTCGGGCCGGACGGGGACTACGTGGCGAATGATTTTACCAACGCGAAGTTTATTTGGACGGATGATCTCAACTTGGACAACACGGTGATTTTTCGGACGACGGTGCAGAAGCCGGCGACGTACGTGAAGAGTTGGAACACCACGCCGAATCTGGATGTGAGTGCGTTGCCGGCGGAAATCGGCGGGACGACGACGGTCGTCTCGGGCGGCCCGGGCGGGGGTGAGTTTGTGAATCTTTCGACGCGGGCGTTCGTGGGGACGGCGGACGGGGTATTGATTCCCGGCTTGGTCATCGGTGGCACGACGGCGAAGCGGGTGCTCGTGCGGGCGGTGGGGCCGACGCTGACGAGCTTTGGGGTGACGGGGGTGCTGGCGGACCCGACGCTCACGGTTTTCAGCGGAGCGACGACGATCGCAACCAACGACAACTGGTCGGACCCGGCGGCGAGTTCGCTGGTGGCCATTGCGGCGGCGAATGCGGGGGCGTTTGCGCTGCCGGCGGGGAGCAAAGACAGCGCGCTGGTGCTGACCCTCGCGCCGGGCGCGTATACATTTCGGGTGGCCGGCGCGGGCGGGACGACGGGCGTGGCGCTCGTGGAGGTCTACGCGCTGCCCTGATGGTGGGCCGCGAAGCATCAACCGGGCTGATGGCCCCAGTCGTTTTCTTTGAGGTCTTTTTCGTAGAGGGCCATTTGCTCTTCGGGGGTAAGGGTGTGGGCGGGCGCCGGTAGTTGGTCGGCGGGCTTGTCCGGGGCGGTGATCGGGGGCGCAGGCCGAGGAGCCGACGATGACGTTGGAGCGACGGCGGTGGTCGTCTGTGCTTGGGGGTCCTGTTTCGAAAAAGGCTGGTCGCGCATCGGGAGAGGCCGGTAGCAGCAACTGCCTCGGCTGTCATTCCTCGGTTTTGACCGGGGCTCGCTGGCTGGAGTGAGCCGACGAGGGCGGCCTGGGCCAGGGACGGCTCCACGCCAACGCCGGCAGGGGTGAAAAGGGAAAAAAGAAGGCCGGGCCTGACGTCGGAACGGGAAAGGACGCGCTAGATTAACGCGTTTTAATGATGGTGCATGGGAACAGTTCATCTTCTGTAGTTAAAGTTAACCCATGAAAACCTCCCGATCGCCCGGAGTTCCGCGCGACAACCGTTGGTGGGCGACGGTCGCAGCCGCGGTCGCATTGTCCGTTGGCGCGCCCATGGCGTTGGCGCATTTCACGGGTGAGGCGGCGCATGACGAGCTCGCCCGGCTGGCGGCCCAAGCGCTGGCGGCGGAGCGGGCGGTGCCGGTGCGTGTGGCCACGGTGCGACCGGGGCCGCGGCGGGTGGCCCAGGAGCGGGTGGAGAAACCGTCGGCGGCCGCGCCAGCCGGCGGCGATGGGGGCGCACCGGGGGCGGCGGGGATTTTTGCCGCGTTCGCGCCGGCGGTGCGGGTGCGGTGGGACGAGCAGTTTTTGTGGGTCGAATCGAACGGGCTCCCGGCGCACGGGATGATGGCCGGCATCACCGCATGGCAGCAACAGGTGCCGTTGCCGCAGCCCTACACCGGAAAGAACGCGTGGCGGATTCCGCTGCACCCGGTCGTGGCGACGGCGCCGGTTTCGATCAAGGGACGCTTCCTGCGCGGGGCGATTGCCCTCGCGGCGAACGGGGTCCCGATTTTCAACCCGCAAAACAACCGTAGCGAAGTGTCGCAGGAGATCGGCGAACTCGACGAGTGGGGCGGACACTGTGGGCGCGCGGATGATTATCACTACCACGCCGCACCGTTGCATCTGCAGAGTGTGGTCGGAGCGGGCCAACCTATCGCGTATGCGCTCGATGGCTACCCGATCTACGGACTGACGGAACCGGACGGGGCCGTGCCCGCGAAATTGGATGGCTACAACGGGCACGAAACGGCCGGGCTTGGCTACCACTATCATGGTTCGACGAAGTATCCGTATGTGAACGGCGGTTTCCACGGGGTGGTCGTGGAGAAAGAGGGGCAGGTCGATCCGCAGCCGCGAGCGACGGGGGTGCGGCCGGCGTTGAATGCCTTGCGCGGCGCGAAAATCACGGGCTTGGAGGGGACGCCGGGAAGGACGCCGGTCACGCTGAGTTATACGGTGAACGGCCAGGCGGCTTCGGTGAACTATATGCCGGCGGGCGAGGGCGGGTGGAAATTTCGGTTCGTGGGTGCGGATGGCACGACACGGGAGGAAACGTATCGCGCGGGTGGAGGTGGGGCTGGCGGGGGTGGCGGGGGCCCGCCGCGCGACGGGAAAAAAGGCGGGGGCCAGAATCGGAAGAACAGTCCGCCTCCGGAACGCGCCGAGCCGCGGCCGGGCGGGGGTGGGGACGGGGCGGTGACGACGCAGACCTACGTCCCGAAACGCACGGGGAATTTTGCGCTCCGGAGCCCGGCGGTGGCGAACGGCGGGGTGTTGCCCGGGAAATTTACGGGAGACGGGGCGAGCCTTTCGCCGCCCTTGGAGTGGTCGGGCGCGCCGGAAGGCACGAAGGCATTTGCGGTGATCATGCACCACTTCGACCCCGAGGGAAAAACGAAGTGGTATTGGACCCTCTACAATATCCCCGCGGACGTGGGGAGCCTGCCGGAGGACGTGCACGGCGTCGGGATTCTTGGCAACAACAGCGTCAACCGCCGCGCGGGTTATGCGCCGCCGCACTCGAAGGGGCCCGGGGAGAAGACCTACATCTTGACGGCGTATGCCCTGGCGGCGCCGCTGCGGATCCCGGCGCCGGCGACCGAGGTGAGCCGCGATGTGCTGCTGGCGGCCATGAAGGACGTCATGTTGGACAGTGCGGAGCTGAAGGTCGTCTACACCCGGCCGGGCGGGGGCGCGGACGGTCCGCCGCGCGGTACGCCCAAGGACGGCAAATCGAACGGAAAGGGCGCCACATGAAACGGATTTTTCTTTGCCTGATGGTGCTCGAATTCGGTGCGGTCGCGTGGAGTGCGGGCGCGGATACCGCGCCGAATTTTGTGGTGATCATGGCCGAGGCGCAGGGCTGGCCGAATACGTCGGTGAGGATGGATGACCGCTTGCCGGCGTCGAAGAGCGCGGTGTTCAAGACGCCCGCCGTGGAGCGTCTGGCGCGCGAGGGTATGCGCTTTGCGTATGGCTACGCGCTGTCGCCGCGGTGCACGCCGTCGCGCGCGGCGTTGTTCACCGGGATCGGTCCGGCGGCGTTGCGCATGACTTATGTGGGCGTGGGGCGGGAGAGCGGACCGGTGCGGACGGCGCTGATCCCACCGGAGCCGGTGCTGGAGATGCCGATGGCGGTGACGACGGTTGCGGAGCTGCTGAAGGGCGCGGGCTATACGACGGCGCATTTGGGGAAATGGCATGTCGGGCGGACCGATCCGGCGAAGCACGGGTTCGACGAGAGCGACGGGGCGACGGGCAACGGTGGACCGGACAACGTGGCCAGCCCGAATCCGAAACAGGCCTACGGGATGACGGAGCGCGGCGTGGCGTTCATGACGCGCGCGCAGAAGGCCGGGAGGCCGTTCTATCTGCAGCTTTCCCATTATCCCAACCAGGAGCGCAAGGAGGGTGGCGGGGGCGGGCGCGACCGTGACACGGTCCGCGCGGAAGCGGATGAGATCGACCGGACGGTGCTGCAGCTGCTGGGCGCGCTCGACACCCTGGGACTTACCGGCCGGACCTACGTGATCTACACGGCGGATCACGGCGGCCAAGGTCGGAACGGCAACGCCCCGCTCGCTGGCGGCAAGGGGGCAGTGACCGAGGGCGGATTGCGCGTGCCTTTTTTGATTCGGGGGCCGGGGATTGCGGGCGACGTGTGTTCGCGCGTGCCGGTGACGGCGTGCGACGTGTGGCCCACGATCGCGGAGTTGGCGGGGGTTCGGGCGCCGTTGCCGGCGGCCGTGGAGGGCGGCAGCCTTGCGGCGGTGCTGCGCGATCCGGAGGGGCGGGGCACCGTCAGGCGTTCGCGGGAGGGACTGGTGTTTCATTTTCCGCACTACGACCTGGGCAACGGCGGACCGGCGACGGCGATTCTGCTCGGCGGCTACAAACTGGTGCGCAACTACGAGCGAAAAACGGCGCGGCTCTACGATCTGGAACGCGATCCGGGTGAAGAGCGCGACCTGGCGGCCAGCCTGCCGGAAAAGGCGGCCGAGCTCGATGCGCGGCTGGCGGCGTATTTGAAAGACGTGGCCGCGCAAATGGCGCAACCGAATCCCCACTATGATCCGAGTAAGGCGGACGACCCGAGTGTCGATGAGCGCCGGGCCGGGAAGGGCGGGAAGCAGGGCAAGAAGCGAAACGAGAAATGAGTCCTGCGCTCCAGTGCAAAGTCGGCCGGACCGCCCGCGCGCCGGGTGGGCCAAGATTCTGGCGCTGGCTCGCCGTTGCCGTGCTCGTTGCCCATATCGCCCGCGGTGCCGAGGAGCCGCGCCGGGGCGGCAAGAAGGGCGGCGGTGAAGGGAAGGGGGAAGGCCGCCTGCCCACGCTGCTGTTTCGCACCGACGTGCCGGCGCAGCCCGTCGACGTGATCCTCGGCCGGCCGACGGCGGACGGGGTCACACTCAGCATTCTCAGCTATGCCGGTGCGGAGGGCTACGTGGCGTTCGGCCGGGAGTCCGAAGAGTTCACGCTGCGGACAGCCGCGCAGGCATTCGCCAAGGGACTGCCGGTCGAGATCGCCCTCGGGGGCCTGCGCCCCGGCACCCGCTACGCCTACCAGTTTCGCTCGCGTGCGGAGGGCGCGGGGGCGTTTCAGCCGGCGGCCGCGGGCGCGTTCACGACGGCGCGGGCGCCGGGCGGCGAGTTCGTGTTCACGGTGCAGGCCGATCCTCATCTGGACGCCGGCATCGATCCGGAAATCTACAAGAAGTCGCTCGCGAACGTGCTCGCGGCGCGCGCCGACTTTCACGTCGATCTGGGCGACACGTTTATGACGGACAAGCGTACGGACTATCGCGATGCGCTCCCGCAATACCTCGCGCAGCGCTACTACTTCGGCTTGGTCGGCCATTCGGTGCCGGTGTTTCTCGTGCTCGGCAACCACGACGGCGAGCAGCCGGGCAAGGGCGGCGGCGAGGCGATGGCGCTCTGGTCGAATGCCCAGCGAAAAAAATATTTTCCGAACCCGGAGCCCGATGCGTTCTACACGGGCAGCGCTACGCCGCATCCGCAGGCCGGGCTGCTGCAGAACTACTATGCGTTCGAGTGGGGTGACGGGCTCTTCGTTGCACTCGATCCCTATTGGTATAGCAACGAGCGCAATCGCGGTGGCGACAATTGGGGACGCACCTTGGGGCGCGAGCAATACGAGTGGCTGCGGAAGACTTTGGCGGAGAGCCGCGCGAAATTCACCTTTGTGTTTCTGCATCATCTGGTCGGGGGCGAGACGCGCGAAGGTCGCGGGGGCGCGGAGGCCGCGGCGTTTTTCGAGTGGGGCGGGCGCGACCTCGACGGGCGCGACTCCTTCGCGCAAAAACGCCCCGGCTGGGCGGCCCCCATCCATCAGCTGCTGGTGCGGCGCGGGGGCGGCGTGGTTGTGTTTCACGGTCACGACCACCTTTACGCCGCGCAGGAGCGTGACGGGATCACCTACCAACTCGTCCCTCAGCCGGGGCACAGTCGATTCGACAACACCCGCAGCGCGGGGGAATACGGTTACAAAAGCGGTGTCATTGCCGGTGCTTCAGGAATCCTCCGCGTGAACGTTTCGGCGCAGCAGGCGCTCGTGGAATATGTCCGTGCCTACCCGATGAGTGCGGAAGACGGCACGAGGAAAACTGGCGCCGTTACCCATCGTTACGCGGTCGCGCCTGCGAAATAGTTTTCCCTTTCGATCACTATGAATGCTTCTCCCTCGTCTCGGTGTTTCTCCAAAACATTTCGCCTGGTTGCTTTTGGCGCGGTGGTCGGTGCGATGCTGCTCGGCGCTATGGCGCAGGACGGCCCGCCGGGCGGAAAAAAGAAGGGCGGCGCTGGAAAAAAAGGAGGCGGTGACAGCAAGGGTCTCATCAAGCCTTCGATGGCCGACACGATCAAAGTGAACGTCTACGCGGACAATTGGTTCGTGCTCTACGTCAATGGGCGGCTGACGGCGGTGGACTCGATTCCGTTCACGCCGCACAACGTGATCTCGGTCGATCTTCTCCCCGAGTATCC